>JBFWYJ010000322.1:0-4195 GCA_050186555.1 Bacteroidia bacterium | reverse complement strand
GGCCGACATCATGGGCACGTAAGTGAGCGAGAGAATAAATGCACCCAAAATGGCGAAGGAAACAGTTTGTGCCATTGGCTTAAACATCTTTCCTTCCACACCCACCAAAGCAAGGATTGGCAGATATACGATCAGGATAATTATTTCACCGAAGGCAGCCGAATTACGAATTTTTGAGGCCGATTCAAACACTTCCTCATCCATTTGGCTTTGGGTTAATTTACCGTTCGGAAACTTTTGAAGAACATTTCTGCTCGTGATATGATGCAAGGTGGCTTCTACTATAATTACCGCTCCGTCAATAATAATCCCGAAATCAATGGCTCCCAGGGACATCAAATTCCCTGAAACACCAAATACGTTCATCAGGGCTATGGCAAAAAGCATGGCCAGGGGAATTACAGATGCTACAATAAGTCCGGCTCTGAAATTGCCAAGAAGCAATACCAGCAAAAAAATCACAATCAAGGCCCCTTCTGCTAAATTTTTTGAAACTGTGCTAATAGCACCCTTCACCAGTTTGGTACGGTCAAGGAAGGGTTCAATAACCACTCCTTCGGGAAGATTTTTTTCAATTTGTGCTATCCGCTCTTTTACATTATAAATTACTTTTGATGAATTAGCTCCTTTAAGCATCATTACAATGGCTCCCACTACTTCGCCATCGTTGTTGCGTGTCATTGCACCGTATCGGACAGCCGAACCAAATTGTACCGTGCCCACGTTCCGCATCAGAACCGGGATCCCATTATCGGTGTTCTTCACTAAAATATTTTCAATATCCTCAATACTTTCTATCAATCCTTCGCTGCGGATAAAATAAGCAGTGGGCTTTTTATCAATATAAGCTCCACCTGTATTCTGATTGTTTTTCCGCAAAGCGGTGAATACGTCATTAATGCTGATGTTCATGCTTCTGAGCTTATCAGGATTAAGCGCTATTTCATATTGTTTGAGGTAACCGCCAAAGCTGCTTACATCGGCAACACCTTCAACACCTAATAGCTGTCTGCGAACGATCCAGTCCTGAATGGTTCGCAAATCCATTGGAGAAAATTTCTTTTCATAACCCGGTTTGGTATGAATAACATATTGGTAAATCTCTCCTAAACCTGTGGTTACCGGAGCAATTTCAGGCGAACCCATACCGGCAGGGATATTTTTTTTAGCTTCTCCCAGGCGTTCGTTTACCTGCTGACGTGCCCAATACACATCAATATTTTCTTTAAATACAATCGTTACAACGGATAGGCCGAATCGGGAAAAGGAACGAATTTCTTCAATACCCGGAACGGTGGCCATTGTTTGTTCTACCGGAAAGGTGACAAAACGTTCAATGTCTTCTGCTCCGTTGGAGGGTGAAACAGTAATGAGCTGTACCTGGTTATTGGTAATATCAGGTACGGCATCAATGGGAAGTTGTGTAACTGAATAAATCCCCAATGCAATCAGTACAATCACAAATAGACCGATTACAAATTTGTTTTTTATGGAAAAATGAATGATCTTATCTAACATTAGCTTAATGATTAATGCTATAACCCAGCTCGAAAAGAGCTGTTTAATAGCGGTAATTAAATAATTAAAACAAACGGATGTAACTTATCCGAGAGTTAAAAAAGAAATACGAAAAGGAATTAAGCTGTTTTGGGCGGTTGCCAAATGGAAGAAAGAAATTGACTATTCAGAAAGAATTCCGAAAAAATACTTAAACTGCATTCATTAAGAGGGATTGGATAATCAAAAGAGTTCGCAGTTGGTATATAAGTTATAACAGTATGTGAATGATTGGAACAGTTATCTGAATGTTTAAATGGAAGATTATCATGGTGGCTATCCGGTTTTTCACCATGATTTTCAATATAGTGGTCATATAGAAAATGGAAAAATCCTGTGCTGCCTTGTTCTTCTCCTTCGTGTTGATGATGAGCAAAATGTTCAAAAAGAACTGGCAGCCTCAACGCTTCTTCAGCAAATGTGTTATTGCTGAGGAACTGGAGCGAAAGAAATATGGCTATAATCGTTTTCAACGGTTCAAATTTACGAAATTCTTGTTATTCTTTACTTTATATGGCGCTTGAAACTGCAAAATAAGAAGTTTTGAGTGGTATTAAAGGGGGTTAAATGATCTTCGGTAATGCATTTTATCCGCTCAAATCCTACTTCAAAACGTGCCGACATGGATGTTTTATTATATTGTCTAATTTCTAATCCACTGCATTTTTTCGGTCCGCTTTCAGAAAAAGTACCGAGTATTAAATATCCATTGGGTTTAATAGCATCTTCTGCAATAGAAACATATTTATATATTTTTTCCTCTGAAGTAAGAAAATGGAACGCAGCTCTGTCATGCCAAAAGTCAAATTTTACCGTTGGCTCAAAATCTGTAATATCACTAACAATCCATTTTACTTTAACTGCCTTGTCTCCTAATCGTTTTTTAGCCCGTTCTATGGCATTGGCAGAAATGTCAAGCACATAAATATTTTTGTACCCTTTCTCCAAAAGGGTATCCACAAAATGACTATCACCACCGCCAACGTCAATAATATGGGCATCCAACGGTAAATTAAATAATACTAAAAATTCAACCGATGTTTTAGGATAGGCTTGAAACCAGCTAACCTCGTTCTCTGCTTTGGTAGCAAAAACTTTTTCCCAATGATTTTTGTTTTCCATATTATTTACTTTGGTTTACTCAAAGTCCAAGCTCTGTCAAGATAAAGTCTTTCGCTCCATCAATACCCGTTAATTCCAACCAGGCCTCACTTTTATCTCCGCTTATGGAAAGGTTGAACGTGAAAAAATCGCAACATTGTCTTTCAGTTTTAACAAACTCCGTAAGTTCGTCAATCATACTGTCCGAGCCATTGAACTTAAAAGCATAACCATTTTTAAGTTCTTTTTTCTCAATCATTTGCTTTCTCAAACTTGCAATAACAGTTGCCTTTCGTTCCAGAAGCTCAGGACTGGTCAGCTTGCATGAAAGTTCCGTATTCTTACTTTTTGCTTTGCAGTCTTCGCTGCAACTTGATTTAGTTTTATTGTCCATAGTTACTACGGTATTATGGTCGGCTACCTGATCCGAATTATTCTTGCAGCTTAATAAGATGAAAGTTGCAAAGGAAAATATAATAATAATCTGTTTCATTTTGTAAATTGTTTGTATCCTTTTTTTGCATTACATCAAAAATACGTAGAAAATCCAAACTGAAAACCTGCGGTTAATGCAGGTGGATTTCCCAACAAATCCCTTTGCCAGTGGTATCGGTAATTACCTCTAATGACTGTCTGAGGCGATGGGCGGAAGCTGATGCCCGGTACAATGGCAATGATATGGTCATACATATTTCCTCCTGTTTCGTTGAAGGTTCCAACATTATAGTCGGTATATTCCGTTCTGAAAGCAAGATTAATGGTACTGTTTTCCCATCCTAACATTGTACGCCTTATAATAGGCTGGACGATATCTAAAAACCCACCTTCCTGTTTATTTCCGAACTGTTGTGAATAGGTAACAGGTACATCAATCGTAGCCCATACCCATTCTCCATTAATATAAGTTCTGCTTCCGGGAAGGGTGGTATTAAAATCAATAGCAAATAAATCTACTCGCCTTTTTACATCTAATTCTAAACCATCTTCCTGAAATTTATTGTAAACACCACCCATCCAGGAAATACCAATTTCACCAATGTTCCTGTGGCGAATCGCTGTTTTAGCTGTTATGAGTGGCAATCCGTTAAAACTTTCTTCAAAACGCTCATGGTTTTCCTTGCTTGCAGGAAGCCAGGTTCTATTTTCTGAATTGGCAATTATTTTATCATCAAACCCATTTGTGAAATAGGCTTCGTAAGCCCATACCAAATTATTTCGTCCGTATTTTCCAAAAATTCCAAAGCCAACATTGCTCCAGGTGGAAGGAATAATGGTTGTTGCTGATATTGGCCTGCTGATAAATTCCCACTTCGGCCCATCGTGGTTTTGGTTGAATGCACCGATTGGGTTCATTATCACACCACCCCGTAAATTAAATAAAGGATGAAGCTCAATATCCATAGAGGCGAACTCGATATTTATTTCCCTGCCTCCTTCTTCAAATTCAATTTCTGAAAGGAATTTTATATGCTTCTTTATAGTGGAAGACATGAACACAGTTAAGCGTGGGAGCTGGAAAGAAAGTCCTTCGCTTACT
>JBFWYJ010000321.1:0-4225 GCA_050186555.1 Bacteroidia bacterium | reverse complement strand
GAAAACGTGTTGTGTGATGAAACAAAAAGTGTAAATTGTGTGTAAAAAACACAAATTACACATGTCAGATATAATCAAAAAAATGTATATTTGTACTCTGTATGAAAAATGCCTTCCTAACATGCGTGGTTGTAGAGAGAGAGAGAGAGAGAGAGAGAGAGAGAGAGAGAGAGAAAAGCTGCGCTTATAATATTTTTTTTGTTTTTAGCTTCCGGTAGCTTTGCTCAGGTTTACTGGGATGGAAGTACTGATGCGAATTGGAATACAGCTTCAAATTGGGTTGGGGGTGTGGTTCCCAATGGTGTCGTAGCAGCAATAGACCCCTCTGTTCAGGCATATCCAAATGCCCCAATAATTAGCGTAAATTCTACATTTTCACCAACTAAAATTGATGTATTAAATGGAGGCAATTTAACCATTCAGGCTGATTTAACTACAACCGATAAAATCACAGTAGATGGAAGCACTTCTATCTTGACTATGACTGCCGGTACAGTAAATATAGCCATTGCCGCAGCCAAGAATCTCGACATAAAAAATAGAGCAAATTTTGTTTTTTCCGGTGGAACTATTACTGCTGGAAAAGATGTAAATATTGATAAAGGAGCGACAGTAACAATGAGCGGTACAGCATTCCTTACGGTAAATGCTAAAATGAAAATCAAAGATGTTAGCGGAGGCGTGTCAAGCCTTTTTGATATGAATGGAGGAACTGTTGTCGTTACAAGTGATTTGGAGCTGGATGGAAAGTCAAACGGAACAACACCCACTTTAGACGTATCAAGCGGAACATTTACTGTAAATGGTCAAACCTTATGGAAAGGAGATGTAACCGATTTTCCTCATTTGGTAGTTTCAGGCGGAACAGTGACATTAATTGGTAACGCTTCAAATGGTGCGGGCAATGTTGATATAGATATTTCTGCAACAGGTGCATTAGTGTTTCAGGGGAATTTAAACATGACCGTTGCCACCGACCGTTTTGACCAATCGGGAACGTCAACTATCACTTTCCAAAATGCTAAAAACTGGACAAATGCAGGAATTTTTACCGCGACTGGAGGTACTGTGATTAATGATGGCAATACAGCATTATTAGGAGCTGGAACATACACTTTTTTTAATCTTACAATCAATGGCACTAAAACAATGAATCAAAGCGCACCGACTAATATTACTGTCAATGGGGATTGGACAAATACTTCAGGTACATACACACACAACTCTAAAAAAGTAATTTTTAATGGGAGTATAGCCCAAAATATTACCGGAACATCCGCCACTACATTTTTTGATTTGGAGATTAATAATACAAGTGCAACTGGTGTTACTCTTAGTCAGCCTGTAACTGTCAACAATATTCTTACGCTTACTGATGGCACTATTTTTTCTGATGCAACAAATATTTTGACTCTTATAGACAATGCGACTGTTTCTCCCGCAGCAGGTGGGGCAAGCATAAGTTATGTTGACGGCCCTGTAAAAAAAATAGGAAACGATGCGTTTACTTTCCCTTTGGGAGATTTAACAGATTCCCGATGGGCTCCTTTAGGTATTTCGGCACCCACTACTGCAACTACGGAATATACCGCAGAGTATTTTAGTTCAGCATATTCTGATTTGAGTGTTGATGTTACTTTGACCGATGTGAGCGGAAATGAATATTGGACACTCGATCAGGCTGTAAACAATGACGATGTCTTTGTAACATTGTATTGGAAACATGCAGGCAATAGCGGAATAAATGACTGTCCTGATTTAGAAATAGCACACTTTACCGGAGCAGACTGGACAAAGGAAGCTGCCACCACTGTTGGCGGAAGCACCTGTGATGGAGGAACAGGAACAGGAAGCATTACTACAGATGCGGTAGTTACTACATATAGTCCTTTTGCTTTTGGTTCTACTTCGGGGGGAGTAAATCCATTGCCTATTGAGTTAATCAGTTTTGAGGCTCATATTTTAAACGCAATCACCGAATTAAAATGGATTACTGCAACTGAAACTAATAATGATTTTTTCACGATTGAAAAGACAAAAAATGGAATTGATTTTGAATTTGTTGGTATTGTTGATGGAGCAGGAAACAGCACACAGATAAATAATTATTCTGCCATTGACGGAAATCCTTATTTAGGCGTTTCGTATTACCGTTTGAAACAAACCGACTTTGATGGCAAATTTGAATATTCTGATTTGGTGGCAGTTGATAATTCAACCGGCAAAGATTTTAATATTGATATTTTCCCTAACCCTGCCACAAAAGAAAATATTAATGTAAGTATTACAGGTACTTCAGACGATGAAGTATTAATTATTGTCAGCGATTTATTGGGGCAAGAGTTATATTCTAAAATTTTCGTATTAAACAATGATGGGAAAACCATTATTGGATTGGATAAACTTGAAAATCTTGCTCCCGGAATGTATAATGTTCTCGCATCAAGCAGCGATAAGTTATATAATCGAAAAATAGTGATTAGATAATTCCTATTTGCAGTATGAACTGCACATGAAAAAGAAGTGAAGAAGAAAGAAATACTTAGTTTAATTTACTATAAGCTTTAACAAATATTCTCGACCTATCGTAAGTAATTACACCAGCCTTTTCAAGATCATTGAGTACCGTAGTTACTGTTTGGCGGCTTGTGGCGGTAAGCTTGGCAATATCTTCGTGGGTAAGTTTTAAGCGTATTTCTCTTTCATTGGTATTGCCCTGAACTTTTATTCCATGTTCGTCAGCCAGTTCACGAATAAAACTTTTTACCCGTTCGTCAGAAGTTTTAAAAATAAGTGATTCGAAACGGTTTTGAATTTTCTTGAGCCTGAAACCAATCAATTTGGTTATCTGCATATTGAATTTGGAATTCTTTTCCATCATCATTTGCAGATCGGGTATTTTAACCACACAGATAATAGTATCATCAGTTGCTTCGGCTATTTCCTCCCGTCTTTCCTGCCCGGTAATCGACATTTCTCCGAAAACTTCGCCAGGCCCAAGTATAGCCAAAATCACTTCCTTTCCATCTGCCGACATCTTGGATATTTTAACCTTACCGGCTTTCAACATATAAACAGAGTTGGAAGCATCTTCAGGGAAATAGATCACCTCGTTTTTAGGGGCATTTCTCATTACAGCTTTTTGATCCAACATCTGCATTTCCTTCATGCTGAGGGTTTCCAGCATACTGAAATTTTCAAAATACCATAATTTAGATTTAGCCTGCATCCTGATTCTTAGATTGATAGATATTAATTCGATTGAACGGTGAAAATACAATTTTATTACCTGTAATTTATTAAATTTGCACAATAACCGTCTTTTTTTGAAGAAATTCACTTCCATATTCCTTCTTTTTCTCTTTGGGGTATATAGTTTTACCTTTAAGACCCACTATTGCTTTTATCCAAACGGAGAACGTTTTCATGGAGATTGCCAGGAACATATTCACGAAGCGGAGGCAAAAGGAAATTTAGGAAAAGAGAATTTTTTTCCGCAGGAATACTTTTGTCAAGACATTGTTAAGAATGCCCAGATTCAGGAAACAAAAGTCATTTCTGTTAAAAGCCCAATCAGTGATCTTTTCTTTACACCTCCCGTTGCAGAAATTATTATTCCTGTCTTTTCAGTCTATCACTTGCCACAACCCGAACCGAAATGCCGCTCGGCAACAATTATTTCGGCTCATACACTTCGTGGCCCTCCTTTGGTTTAACCAACCTGCCGGTTTTGCAGGATGATTTTGTATTGCCTTTATTGAGGCTAATGCTGTTTCATTCTGCATAAACCGGCATTTTTCATTGTGCCACTTTTTCCCCGTGGCAATTCAATTTTTCACATTAAAACCAAAGGAAAATGTTAGAATTAGCATTTAAAAATAAATACCTGATTATCGTGCTATCTCTGTTGATAGCAGTCATCAGCATGGTGGTAATACAACGATTACCCGTTGATATTTTACCCAATTATAAAACCTCTGCTGTGCAGGTTTTAACCCTTTATCCCGGTATGCCTGCCGAAGTGATGGAAAAGGATATCACCAGCCGTCTGGAACGCTGGACAGGGCAATCCAATGGCATTGCAAAGCAAGAAAGCAAGAGCATGATAGGTGTTAGTATTGTGAAGGATTTTTTTACGGAGGAAACTGAGCCGAACACCGCTTTATCTCAAGTAACCTCCCTTGCTATGAGTGATTTGTACTATCTGCCTCCGGGAACCGTACCT
>JBFWYJ010000320.1:0-4229 GCA_050186555.1 Bacteroidia bacterium | reverse complement strand
CCGGAAACAGAACCAATGATTATAGGAAGTAATTATCTTACGACAATTAACGCCAACATAGGTAATTCAGCGGTAACTTCTTCAATTGAAGAAGAAGTCGAAAAATTAGTTTGGGCTATTCGTTGGGGAGCAGACACCGTAATGGATTTATCAACGGGTAATAACATTCATGAAACGCGTGAATGGATTATCAGAAACTCTCCTGTTCCAATTGGTACAGTTCCTATTTATCAAGCGCTTGAAAAAGTAAATGGAAAAGCTGAAGATTTAACCTGGGAAATATTTAGAGACACTTTAATTGAACAAGCTGAACAAGGCGTTGATTATTTCACTATTCATGCAGGTGTGTTATTAAGATATGTTCCGTTGACTGCAAAAAGAGTAACTGGTATAGTTTCAAGAGGCGGTTCAATTATGGCCAAATGGTGTTTGGCACATCATAAAGAAAATTTCTTGTACACACATTTTGAAGACATCTGCGAAATCATGAAAGCGTATGACGTTGCCTTTTCATTGGGAGATGGATTACGTCCGGGCTCATTAGCAGATGCCAATGACGATGCACAATTTGCAGAATTAGAAACCTTGGGTGAATTAACTAAAATAGCATGGAATCATGATATTCAGGTAATGATTGAAGGTCCGGGACATATTCCAATGCACATGATAAAAGAAAATGTGGATAAGGAATTACGTGATTGCTTTGAGGCGCCATTTTATACATTAGGCCCATTAATTACTGATATTGCACCTGCATATGACCATATTACTTCAGCAATAGGTGCAGCACAAATTGGTTGGTACGGAACAGCCATGCTATGCTATGTAACACCAAAAGAACATTTAGGTTTACCTGATAAAAATGATGTAAGAGAAGGCGTAATTGCCTATAAAATTGCTGCGCATGCTGCAGATTTGGCTAAAGGCTTCCCGGGAGCACAAATCAGAGATAATGCTTTGAGCAAAGCCAGGTTTGAATTCAGGTGGGAAGATCAATTTAATTTATCATTAGACCCTGAAAGAGCTAAAGAATACCATGACGAAACTTTGCCGGCTGAAGGTGCAAAAATTGCTCACTTCTGCTCTATGTGCGGACCACATTTCTGCTCTATGAAAATCACTCAGGATGTTAGAGAGTATGCGAAATCAAAAGGATTAAATGACGACACTGCCTTAGAAAAAGGAATGGAAGAGAAATCAAAGCAATTTGTTGAAAAAGGCGGTAATGTTTATGTATAGAAATTAAAAATGAGATTGATTGTCTTTTCACCTGAGTTAGATGTTCATGATGAAAAAGAATTGATATCATGGATGTTTAGTGAAGGATTAGAATACCTTCATTTGAGAAAACCAAATTATTCCAAAGAGAAATTGGCAAATTTCTTAGATAAATTTAAATATAATGAGCTTAGTAAAATCATGCTTCATGAACATATTGATTTAAGTAATTTATATGCAATTAAAGGAATAAACATTAACATGAAAAATAAAAGTCAATTATCTGAAGTAAAAACTGAAGCCCTCTCCTACTCTGCCTCATGTCATTCTTTTGAAGAATTAGATAAGGAAGAACCTTTTAATTGTCAATACAAATTTATTAGTCCGGTTTTTGATTCGATTAGCAAAGAGAACTACAATTCAAAATTTTCTCATGAAGAGCTGTCAAATCAATTGAAGATTAAAAGAAATTTTGATGTGATTGCGTTAGGCGGAATAATTCCTGAGAATATTTCAAAATGTAAATCTTTGGGATTTGATGGGGTTGCAGTTTTAGGAAGTTTATGGCAATCAAAAAATATCAAAGAATCATTTTTAAAGATTAAAGAACTTTGTCAAAATTAAGACCATATATATTATCTATAGGTGGATTTGATCCAAGTGGTGGTGCCGGTATTTTAGCTGATATTAAAACATTTGAACAGCATAAGCTTTTAGGCCTTGCCGTAAATACTGCCAATACAATTCAGAATGAAGATGAGTTCTTATCAGTTAATTGGTTAAGTGAAGAATTAATAATTAGCCAGTTAAAAACGTTAGCTAATAAATATAAAATTGACTTTGTCAAAATAGGATTAATTCCTAGTTATTCACTTTTAAAATCAATCAGAGAAACTACAAATTGCCAGACGCTTTTATTAGACCCAATATTTAGCGCCAGTGCTGGTTATGATTTTAAAACCTCAGTTGATGAATTAATGATATCAATTGATTGCGTAGATATCCTAACACCAAACTGGGAAGAAATCCAAATTATTTATCCTAATACAGACCCAATAGAAGCATCTAAAAAACTTTCAGAAAAAGTTACTGTCTATTTAAAAGGCGGACATAATAGCAAGGACCTAGGTAAAGATTATCTGTTTCAAAAAGGCCAAATGAAAGCCTATCGTTCAAAAACAAAACGAGCTAGTAAAAAACATGGATCAGGCTGCGTATTTTCATCTGCCCTATTAAGTAATCTGGCCAAAGGAAAATCATTACATCAATCCTGCCTAAAAGCAAAACAATATATCAGTAAGGCATTAGACAGTAACACAACAAAACTTTCATACCACAAATGAAAATAAGCTCATTACAATATATCACGCAGGAACATGATAAATACAGTCATTCGGATTTATGCAAAATGGCATGTGATGCCGGTTTAAAATGGGTTCAACTTAGAATGAAAAATGTATCTGATAAAGAATTTCTAAAGGAAGCCAATGTTTGCAGAGAGATAACTTCAAATTATAATTCCACTTTAATTATAAACGACAATATAAAAGTAGCAATAGATTCACAAGCAGATGGGGTTCATCTAGGTTTAACTGATTTATCTACTAAGGAAGCAAGAAATATTTTAGGGAATAATAAAATTATAGGTGGAACTGCCAATACTTTTGAAGATATCTTAATGCATAGTAAAAATGGCGTTAATTATGTTGGCGTTGGTCCGTATAGGTTTACCAAAACAAAAGATAAACTAAGTCCTATTTTAGGAATTGATGGTTATCAAAAAATAATTGCCGAATTGAAAAAACGTGATATTGAAATTCCGGTAATTGCTATTGGAGGAATTTTATTTGAAGATATCAAACTTTTGAAAGAGGTTGGTCTTAATGGAATAGCAGTATCTGGATTGCTTACTAATAATTTTGACAAAACGATAATAAATAATATTAAAAATACTTTTAGTACAAATTATGCAAACGCTTAAAATAGCTGACAAGGAATTTAATTCGAGATTATTTACCGGTACAGGCAAATTCAATTCAGTTGAATTAATGGAAGCGGCAATATTAGCCTCAGGTTCTGAGTTAACAACAGTGGCCTTAAAAAGAGTTGACGTAGAAAATAAAAACGATGATATTTTAAAACACTTAAATCATCCAAATTTAAATTTACTGCCAAACACTTCCGGCGTAAGAACTGCAAAAGAAGCTGTATTTGCAGCAGAATTAGCAAGAGAAGCACTGAATACCAACTGGCTTAAATTAGAAATACATCCGGACCCAAAGTATTTGATGCCCGACCCAATAGAAACATTAAAAGCAGCTGAAGAATTAGTAAAAAAAGGATTTATTGTTTTACCATACATTCATGCGGATCCGGTCCTATGCAAAAAACTTGAAGACGTTGGGACAGCTGCTGTTATGCCTTTAGGTTCGCCAATCGGCAGCAATAAAGGAATAAAGACATTTGATTTTCTAGAAATTATTATTGAAAGAAGCAAGGTGCCCGTTATTGTCGATGCAGGAATCGGTGCTCCTTCTCACGCCGCACTAGCAATGGAAATGGGAGCTGATGCTGTATTGGTAAATACTGCCATAGCTGTTTCAGATAATCCGATTGAAATGGGACGTGCCTTTAAACTTGCTGTAGAAGCAGGTAGAATGGCTTTCGAAGCCAAATTAGGAAAAGTGTCTAATCAGGCGGAAGCAAGCAGTCCTCTAACAAGTTTTTTAAGCTAAATGTCGTTTTTAGAACATATTAAGCAAATGGATTGGGATGCAATTAAACATTCCATTGAATCAAAAACTTCCTTTGATGTAGAATTAGCGTTAAAGAAAGAAAAGAGAAATTTAGAAGATTTTAAAGCACTCATTTCTCCTGCAGCAGAATCTTATCTTGAACAAATAGCTCAACTGAGCCAGAAATTAACTTTAAAAAGATTCGGGAAAAATATCCAATTATACATACCACTTTATTTAAGCAATGAATGTCAGAATATTTGTACTTATTGCGGT
>JBFWYJ010000319.1:0-4234 GCA_050186555.1 Bacteroidia bacterium | reverse complement strand
TTTATAATGGTAACAATACAAATGGTCAAATAATGCCAGTGATTCCAAATTGGTGGAGAACTTCCGGAATGTCGATGGATGAAACAGGCAATTTATGGATAGGTGTAAGTGACGTAACGCGTTATCTCAGCGTTAAAAAAACCGACGGCAATTTCCAAAATTTTCTTTTTGATGGTATTGCAAGGTTTGTGAGAAAAGTATACTGTGACAAAAACAATCAAGTGTGGATTTTGCACGAACGTGACCAAGGATTAACCGTTGCAAAGTTTACACCTTCAGGTTCTAATTTAACACTAAGTACATACAAAGTATTAAATAAAAATGTTGGTAGCGGTAATCTTGGTTCGAATTCAGTTTACGCATTTTGCGAAGATCTTGATGGAAAGATTTGGATAGGAACAGCAAACGGGATTAGGGTTTTTAACAACCCGGATAATGTTTTAAGTGGTGGGTCGGTTGATGGTGAACCAATAAAAATAGTTCAGGATGGAAATGTTGAATTGCTTTTAGACGCTGAAGTTGTAACCTCCATTGAAGTTGACGCAGCTAATAACAAATGGGTAGGGACACAAGCCGGTGGCATTTACTGCTTTTCACCAGATGGCCAAAAACAAATTTATCATTTTACAGCGGACAACTCAAACCTATATTCAGATGAAATTGTAGATATTAAATATAATGGCAAAACGGGTGATGTATTCATTGGAAGCTCATTAGGCATTCAATCTTATAAAAACCTTATTATCGACGGAAGTGAAAATTATTCTGAAGTAAAAGCTTATCCAAATCCCGTCAAACCTAATTATACTGGCAATGTTTTTATTAGCGGGTTAATTGATAATTCAATTGTAAAAATTGTTGATGAGTCAGGCAATTTCGTTTGGGAAGTTAAATCTGAAGGTGGAAGAGTTGTTTGGCCGCTTAAGAACTTTTCTAATACCCGTGTTCCTTCAGGAGTATACTTGATTTATGCTGCAGTACCAACCGGAGAGTTTAAAGCTGTTTCGAAAATACTCGTTATTAACTAATGAAAGTAAAAGATACTGCAATAGTTTTGCAAGTTGTAAAGTATGCAGATAAAAAAAATATTGTACGACTCTTTGGTTTAAATACTGGTATTATTAGCGCTGTAGCTAACTTTTCTAATTCTAAATTTTCCAAAATAAAAGCATCTTGTTTTGCGCCTTTAAACATATTAGAGATTGATATGGAAATAAAAGAAAACAGAACTGTAAATGTACTATCAGAAGTTAATCACGCATATGTTTACCAAAACATTTATAAAGATTTAAATAAGCTAAGCATATTTCAATTTATCAGTGAATTCCTAAATATCACAATGGTTAACGAAAGTAAAAATCAGGAATTATTCTATTTTCTTCTGGACAATTTAAAGTTACTTGACCAACAAGAAAGTAACTTCAGCTCTTTTCATCACAAATTTTTAATTCAATTAATTCAATATTTTGGATTTAGTCCCGCAAACAATTTCAATACATCAAATTGCTATTTTGATTGTGTTGAAGGAAAATTCAACTCTCTTGAAAAGATATATCCTATGGGATTAAATAAGGAACAATCCTATGCATTCAAAAAATTGCTTGAAAGTAATTCAGTAAATACCCTAAATAAAATTGAAAGGCAATTAGCTCTCGAAGGCTTACTAGCCTATTATCAAATGCATATTCCGGGATTTAGAGAACCAAAAAGCCTAAAGATTATTAAAGAAGTAGTTAATGCTTAGTCATTGTAAAAATTCCAGAAACTGGTTTTAAAAGCAACGTAAACAAATGGGTTCTCTAACTTGTACTTCATCGTACTTGATTCACTTCTTTGTATATAACCTATTTCAAGCCTTGCGTTTAACTGGGGCAAAATCAAATAAACCAGCTTAACATCACTTTGCAAAATAGTGTTTTTATCTCCCTGTAGTGTTTTGTGGCCGTATTCATAAGGACGCGTTGTATAACTCAAATAAATGTTTTGCCCAATATTACTTGAGGTTGATGCTAGTGTGTCTTTTCCTAAATACAATAAATTTCCTCTTAAGCTTAACTGCCATTTACCCTTTCTGTAATTTATACATGAAATGAACTCTCTCAAATTGGCACCGTAAGGATGTGCTAAAGCAAGCGCATCATGCGCATAATTCTGACTAACCAATCCATGCGTGTAAGTATATGGTCTTATTTCATTATATTCCGCCTGAAGCGACAATCCCTTTAATGAAAAAGCGTTTATGTACTTCAACCCAAGTTGCCAGGCTTGCTTATTAGCCCACCAACCATTCCTTGCACGTATCTCTTTTAGAAAAAATTCGTCAAGGCCCAGTTGACCATATAGTTTAATTGTGTTAAACAGTTTTGCATTAATATTTAATCCAATAAAGGAATTATCAGGTGACCCAACAGCAAACTCTTGTGGCCTAAAGAAAACTAAAGGATTCAAGTAATTTACATCAAAAGATCTAACTTGATTTGAGTCGCTGCCACGCCAAACAACGTTTTCAAAAAAACCAATTTGCAATTCTTCAATAATGTTATAGCTTAAATAATGAAAAACCGCGTACTTATTTGTAAATGATTTCTTTATATGATTAGCATTTGTTGGATCAAGCATCCAAGTGTACCATACATTGTATTGCAAGCGCCAAACATTCGCATTTATTCTGACAAATGGATAAGGATTAGCATAATCGCTCAATAATACAGACCTATAGCCGTCTCCGACAAAATGCTTATCTCTTCCCATTTGAAAATTGAAGTATTTGTTGTTTCCGGGTGAATAAGATAAGTATCCGGTATAATCAAAAACTTGATAACCAGTCTCGTTTTCGCCATAAACTCTGCCATATCCCGGAACAACTTTGTTTTGCTTGTACATACTGTCCATGTAAAATGGCAAACTAATATTACCACCAAATACAGTACTTGAAAATGTAAAATCATCATTTATAAATAAACTTGCTTTTACACCTCCTATTAAATTGCGCTTAATTTTTCTTTCTAATACATCATATCCAATACCAACATCCGCTATAGGTAATAATTGCACCCTAAAAGGGTTTCTTTTTTCAGGTTGATTATTAAATACTTTTGATGCGCCATAGCTCCAAATTTGAAAATGATCAAACTCACATACCGCAGAGTCGGCAGATTTTGAAATTGTTCTCGATAAAAATGGCTTGAAAGAAGAATGAAATGACAACTCTTTAGTTTTTATATTCCAATAATCTACAACCTGATTCATGTCCTCTGACAAGGGAATATTAGTAGAAATGGAATTTTCCTGTGCCAAAAAAGCAGGAGGAATGAAGTAGAATAAAAATTTAATCCAATTTTTCATTCACCGTTTTAGAATTTGCGAATTTAAATTTTGTAGAATACCATAAAAAAAGCATTGCCATAGCCAGAACAATTATTAGTCCAACATTTGCGTCACGAATAAAAAAATCGAGAAGGCTTAAGGCTATGGTTAATATTGTAAACACATAAATCAAAATAACAGCCTTACTATGTCCAACACCCTTGTCTAAGAGATGGTGATGTACATGATTTCTATCTGCAACAAAAGGCGACTGTCCTTTCAATGCTCTAATGATAAATATTCTTAGCGTATCAAGCAAAGGATAAATTACTGCGGAAATTACAAAAACGGGTTTTGAAATATGAATCCAAAAGGTATTTAGTTTTTCCACAGGGAACTCTAATACTTTAATGGCCAAAATGCAAACAAATAATCCAATAATCAAACTTCCTGAATCACCCATAAATATTTTTGCTGGAGAGAAATTAAAAACCAAAAATCCCATAAGCGAGCCTGCCATCGCAAAGGACAATGCAGCAAATGTATAATCACCGGCAAAAATAAACCAAGTTCCGAATGCTAAACAAGCTATTTTACCAACTCCTGAAGCCAAGCCATCTACACCGTCTATCAGATTAAAAGCATTAACCACAACCACGTAAGTAAATAAAGAAACAAATACACTCGACCAGTATGGAATTGCCCAGACACCAAAAACACCATAGAGACTTGTTATCCTAATATTTCCAATTAGCACCAAAATTAGTGCGACTAATATGTGTGCAAATAATTTCTTCACTGGTGCAGTGCCAATTATATCGTCTTTAACTCCTACGAAGAATAATACTAAACTTGTAGCAATAATTAATTTGAATTCTTCAATGGCTTTATACACTTCATCAAACTGAGAACCATCTGCTATCTTAAA
>JBFWYJ010000318.1:0-4247 GCA_050186555.1 Bacteroidia bacterium | reverse complement strand
TCCTTTGATGTATTCCAAATAACCTCTAAAGTGGTTCCGGTATCTACAATATCCTCAACAATAATAACATTTCTGGCTGACAGACTTTGGTTTAAACCAATTAATTCTTTGACATTACCGGTACTCTTTAGGCCCTCATAACTGGACAATTTGATAAAAGCAATTTCACAAGGAATGGTAATTTCTCTCATTAAATCTGCGGCAAAAATGAATGAACCGTTTAGAACTACTAAAAATAGCGGATTTAAATCTTTATAATCACTATTTAATTGCTTTGCTAAATTCCTGACATTATCCATTAAAACTGATTCTTCAATGAATATTTCAAAAAATTTGTCTTCTAACTGAACGGTTTGTCTGCTCATCCAAACAAATATAGGGCTTTTGAGCCTAATTTGTATCTTTGCCTGATGTCAAAAATAGGGACGGATTTATTAGTTGCAAAGGAATTTCTACAGAAGAGCGGGGTAGTTGCAATTCCAACGGAAACCGTATACGGGTTGGCTGCAAATGCTTTTGATGAAGGAGCTGTAGTGAAGGTGTTCCGGATTAAAAATCGCCCGAAATTTGACCCATTAATTGTGCATACAGATAGCATCGAAAAGATTAGTCAGTTTGCAATTCTAGAAAATCCACAATTAATTAAACTGGCTAATAAATTTTGGCCAGGACCATTAACATTATTATTGCCAAGAAAAGAGATTATTCCGGATTTAGTTACATCCGGTTTACCAAATATTGCTGTTAGAATTCCAAATCATCCATTAACGTTAGCGCTATTATCTGAATTAAATTTTCCATTGGCAGCTCCAAGTGCCAATCCGTTTGGTTATGTTAGTCCAACTCAAGCAAAGCATGTCGCTAAGCAATTAGGAGAGAAAGTAAATTATATACTTGACGGCGGAGAATGTAATGTAGGAATTGAATCTACTATTGTGGGGGTTGAGAATGGAAAGCCTACAATTTACAGATTAGGAGGATTAAGTGTTGAAGAAATTGAAAATGAGGTGGGGAAGGTAAATCTGCAGATTAAAAACTCTGATAATCCTAAAGCTCCGGGACAATTAACCAGTCATTATGCACCGGGAAAGCCTTTATATGTTGGAGAGTTGGATGAGTTAATAAGTAAACATTCTTCTAAAAGAAAAGCAATAGTTAAGTATGGAACTAATGAAACAAGGAAGTCTGAAGGCGATATTGAATTTCAACTATCAGAAAAGGGTGATGTAAACGAAGCTGCAAAAAACTTATTTCGTGTTTTAAGAGAAATCGATGAAACAGATGTAGAAATTATTTTAGCTCCGGTATTGCCTGAAATTGGTTTAGGTAAAGCAATCAATGATCGGTTAAAAAGAGCGTCAGTTCCTAATAGTTAACTTTACTAATTAAATTATCAGTTTTGACGTAGGTCCATTCAATAAACGGCAGGTCTTTTAATTTATTGATGAGGTTTTCGGATTTATTTGTAGAGTGCAAACTGGTTACAGGATGTTGATTATCAAATAGAACTTTACCACTAGTTTTCGGTTTCAGATAATAAGTTTTTTCTGCCAGTTCTGATGATTGAAATCGAATTTTGTAAATCGTAGTTGATTTATCTATAAACAATTTATCTATCAATTGTGCTTCTTCAGATTGTCTTAGCATTCCTCTTTTTTTGCTTAAAGGAATCACTTCAATTTTTTGACCAATTTTTTTTGTCAGGTAATATTCTCTAGGATTCTCGCCTCTAATTTTAACTGCAAGAAAGTGAAAAATTCGAAAATCTTCATCGCCATTCTTTGTTAAGTAGAAAGGGAGTTTAACAGTTACTTTTTGATATAGGTTTCTATAAATACGAAATCTACTGGCTCGCATGATAACAACAATGAATAGAAAGCCATGTGCTATAAAATCATCCAATGAAGTTTCAATTGCCTGGCCGAATCCAAATTTGAGAGATTTGTATATTGTGCCAACAACAACCGTTAAAAAATACCAGGCAATTAATCGGTAGAAAATTTTCCCGGGATATTGTAATTTTTGGTAGTCAAAATACCTCGAATAATTAATGCAATTATTAAGCATGGTTATCCAGAAGTTAATACCAATCAGATACACACCAATTACTAACAATGGTGCAATCAAGCGAAAATTCGGACTCAAAATAAAATAGTCAAATAGGCCATGCGACATTGTCGCGAGAAAAATTCCTGTAATCGTATTTAAAACAGGATGTCCTTTTGAAAAAATTTTGAAACGGAAATAACCATAAGTGATAATGCTGGTATTAATAATATGTTCTAATACAGAATAAAAAGAACGGTTGGTTAGTATATCAACTCCATAAATACGGATGTAAAAAAAGTTTTCTACCAGTGAAAAGCCCAAAGCTACCATTCCGGCATAAATCAAATAATCGATGGATTCGTTGATGGTTTTCCTTAGTACTCTGAAGGCAATGATGCAGCCCACAATTTTACATAGTTCTTCATTCAAACCAATTCCTAAGATGGAATAAAGCAAATCGTTGAATGGTTCTCCATTTAAATTAAAGTTAATGATGTCATATAAATCATAAATGACTAATGAGAGAAAGGGCGTTAATGAACCAATAAGAATGGCTATAAATAAGCGACTTAGTTTTTCTTGTTCAAATACATCGATTTTTCGGAAATAATCAATCCAAACTAAAATTGAGATTAATGCAACAATGCCTAAACTTATTAATAAGCCAAAATCGTTTGTCATTAATCGAATGTAGCAAAATCAAATTTGATTTTACATAAAAATAGTTTGTTTTCTGTCGGGACCAACTGAAACTATTTTAATTGGCGTATTTGTGGCTTTTTCAATATATTGGATATAGGCCATTAGTTCATCCGGCAACTCTTCTTTTTTAGAAATCTGAGTTAAATCTTTATTCCAGCCTTTTAATTCAGTATAAACAGGCTGAATATAATTTGGGTCGATGTTATATGGAAGATAGTCAATTACTTTACCATTATAATTATAATGAGTACATACCTTAATGCTTTCAAACGGACTTAACACATCCGCCTTCATCATCATCAATTCTGTTACGCCATTAATGGTGATGGCATATTTTAGAGCCGGTAAATCAATCCATCCTGTTCTTCTGGAACGGCCGGTGGTTGAACCAAATTCATTTCCTACTTGACGAATTTTTTCTCCGGTTTCATCTTCCAATTCTGTAGGAAACGGACCGCTACCAACACGTGTGCAATATGCTTTGAAAATACCAATAACATTTCCTATTCTGTTTGGCGCAATACCTAGTCCATTACAAGCACCTGCACAAATAGTGTTTGATGAAGTAACAAAAGGGTAGCTTCCAAAATCAATGTCTAACAAAGAACCCTGAGCCCCTTCGGCTAATACGTTTTTCCCTTTTGCGATAGCCTCATTCACATAATGTTCTGTATCGATGAATTGAAAATTCTTTAAATATTCTATGGCTTCAAACCAGGTAGGTTCAAGTTCTTCCAAATTATATTCGAATTGATAAAAGCCTAATAATTGTTTATGCTTGTCAACCAATGCTTGATATTTTTCTTTAAACTCGTTTGTTTCAATATCGCCAATTCGCAAACCGTTTCTTCCGGTTTTGTCCATATAAGTCGGACCAATTCCTTTAAGCGTAGAACCAATTTTGTTTTTTCCTTTTGATGCTTCACTGGCTGCATCTAATAAACGATGTGTTGGTAAAATTAAGTGGGCACGTTTGCTAATCAATAATTTTGATTTAGAATCAACACTTAGTTTTTCTAAGGCTTCTAATTCTTTTTTTAAAATTACCGGATCAATTACAACGCCGTTGCCTATAATATTTATTGCGGTAGGATGAAATATCCCGCTTGGAATAGTGTGCAAAACATGTTTAATGCCATTGAATTCCAAAGTATGCCCTGCATTTGGCCCGCCCTGAAACCTTGCAATAATATCATATTTAGGAGTGAGAACATCTACTATTTTCCCTTTTCCTTCATCTCCCCATTGTAACCCAAGTAATACGTCAGCTTTATTCATAATATTTTTCGCAAAGGGCAAATATAGAATTATTGGGATTTTTTCTTAAGTCTAGTTATTAACCTTTCTCATACTTTATTAATAGTTGAATCTGGTATGGAATAAAATATTAAATTAGCAACTCTTAAATTATAAGCTATGCAATTTGATGTTATTGTAATTGGAAGTGGACCGGGTGGATATGTAACCGCAATCAGAGCTTCTCAACTTGGATTTAA
>JBFWYJ010000317.1:0-4265 GCA_050186555.1 Bacteroidia bacterium | reverse complement strand
GAAGATTATTGGAATAACCTTCTTGCCGGAGTTAGTGGTGCGGCGCCTATAACACGTTTTGACGCATCGAAGTTTAAAACGCGTTTTGCGTGTGAAGTAAAAGGGTTTAACCCTGAAGATCATTTTGATCGTAAAGAAGCAAGAAAATTAGATACCTACACCTGGTACGGTTTAGTCTCAAGTACTCAAGCTATTAAGGATAGTGGATTAGACGCAGAAGGTATCGATAGAAATGAAATCGGTGTAATTTGGGGGAGCGGCATTGGAGGTTTAGATACTTTTCAAACCGAAACATTCGCCTTCGCAAAAGGCGATGGAACACCAAGATTCAATCCTTTCTTTATCCCTAAAATGATTGCGGATATTTGCAGCGGCCACATTTCAATGAAATTTGGATTAAGAGGCCCTAATTTTACTACGGTTTCTGCCTGTGCTTCTTCCACTAACGCTTTAATAGATGCATTCAATTACATTAGAATGGGTAAGGCGAATGCTATCGTTACCGGTGGTAGTGAAGCGGCAATCAACGAAAGCGGAGTTGGTGGATTCAATGCAGCTCAGGCAATGAGTACAAGAAATGATGATCCTGCTAGTGCCTCTCGTCCTTACGATAAAGACCGTGATGGTTTTGTATTAGGAGAGGGATCGGGAGCAATTGTTCTTGAAGAGTTAGAGCATGCATTAAAAAGAGGTGCTAAAATCTATGCAGAAATTATTGGAGGCGGTATGAGTGCAGATGCTTATCATATTACTGCCCCGCATCCTGAAGGACTTGGAGCAAATTTAGTGATGCAACGCGCATTAAAAGATGCCAATATTGGTCCTGATGCAGTTGATTATATTAATACACATGGAACGAGTACACCTTTAGGTGATACCGCAGAGTTAAAAGCTATTCGTGAAGTATTTGGAGATAATGCATTTAAATTAAACATTAGTTCTTCCAAAAGCATGACCGGACATTTATTGGGTGCTGCTGGTTCTATAGAAGCCATTGCTACCATTCTAGCAGTAAAAAACAATGTAGTTCCGCCAACTATCAATCTTACAAATCTTGATCCGCAGATTGACGCAAACTTTAAACTCACGCCAAACAAAAAAGTAGAGCGCGAAGTAAGAGCGGCAATAAGCAATACATTTGGATTTGGCGGACATAATGCAGCAATTGTCGTAAGCAAGTATAATGGTTAATGAATTTGTCAAAGATTTTATCTTTTAATTCTTTATCCAATAATCAAAAACATCTTTCTCGTTCTATCAAAAACATTACCGGATTTCGTCCTAACAACATAGTATTGTATGAAAATGCGCTCAAACATGGATCTAAAAAGGACAAGGTTTTTAAGACAGATGAACTTGAAAGATTGGAATTTCTTGGAGACTCAATTCTTGGGGCAGTAGCCGCAGAGTACGTTTTTGCTAAATTTCCCAACAAACAAGAAGGTTTTCTTACCAAACTTAGAAGCAGAGTTGTTAACCGGAAGCAATTTAATCGTTTTGCTAATAGCTTGGGTATTTCGGAATTGGTTCAATCAGATTTAAGTGTAAATGAGATACAAAAAAGCAATGTAAGCGGCAACGTTTTTGAAGCATTTATTGGTGCGTTTTATCTTGATCAAGGTTATGATAAAACCAAAGCCTTCGTTCTGAAACGTGTGTTTTCAATTTTAATAGATTTAATAGAATTATCAGAAACAGACACTGATTTTAAGAGTCTATTATTTGTGTATTGTCAGATAAGAAAATTCTCATTATCTTATGGTTCGCATGATGCAGGTAAATCAAGAGATAAGAAAAAATTACATTTGATTTGGATAGAAATCGAGCAGCAAAGAGTAGGTGAGATTACAAGGCATAGTAAGAGAGTTGGGGAGCAAGAACTATCAGAATTGGTTTTGACGAAATGTTTAAATGGCGAAATTAAGCTTACATAGTGACGATAGCATTTTTGATTTTGTTTTATTGGGAATTTCTAGCCAAGAAAATCAGTATGTGTTAGTTAGCGTCATTAATGATTTTCTAAATATCGAATTGGAATTGAACCGCTTTATTCCATTAATATTGAAATCTAGTGATCTATTTGAATTCTCGCAGTATCGCTATATAGATGAAAACCATGCTTTGGAGTACTATTTTCTGCCTAACAGAAGCAATCATCGTAACGAGCGGAAAAAGCCGCAAACCAGCGACTTGTTTTCGGAAATCAAGCACAGCATAGATGAATCAGTACTATTGATACCTGAGTTAAAACAAACCGATTTTTTTATTTTGATTAAAGGAGAGAAAGCAGAGTATTATAAAACTAAATTGTTTGAGTTACTTAAGTCTACCCCTTATATCGATACGGTGCATGAGATAATTCCTGAAAAATTGGCCAGTAGAAATAACCTTGTTTTTTAGGTAAATTTATCTTCCAAAAAGGTCAATTTGTCTAAAAAAAATCTATATTTGTTGTCCTTAGTATGAAGACAAAATTTTCTTTGAGTTTGGCTTTGGTATTCGCATTCCTATTTTCATTTGCACAAGATGAAGAGAAAAAGGGGTATAGAGAATATGTATTAGAAGGAAATTATCTTTTGCTTGAAGAAAACTATAAGTTAGCAATGAAAAGCTATCAAGAAGCTTATAAGTTGGATTCAAACAACGCCCTGTTAAACTACAACATGGGAATGTGCTATTTGAAAATCCTTACAGAAAAGTCTAAGGCAGAGTACCATTTTGCTAAAGCGATAAAGAAGGTTGATAAAAACTGCAGAATTGATGACGCTTTAGAAACTTCAGCTCCACCACTAGCGCATTTGCACTATGGTAAAGCCTTGCACTTGAATTATCGATTTAATGAAGAAATGGTCCAATATGACATATTTGAAAAATATGTTGGAACAAAAGACAAAGAGTGGAAAAAAATATTGGCTAAGGAACGCGAGACAGCCAACTATGCTAAAATGATGGTTAATGCGCCAATGAATGTCAAGATTGAAAACTTAGGAGATAGTATTAATAGTATGTACCCTGAATATAGTCCGGTTTTAAGCGCGGATGAGAGAATGCTAATTTTCACTACGAGGAGACCTACTACAACAGGTGCGGGAAAAGACGACGCAGGAAATTATTATGAAGATGTTGTTGTTTCTTACAAAGAAAATAATGGAGAGTGGACAAAGCCCGTTTCAATTTCACCCAATATAAATGGATTTGGTGCAGAAGCTTCAGTTAACCTATCAGCAGATGGCCAAACGCTTATTTTGTATCGAGATGCAGGTGACGGAAACAATGGAAATTTATACTACAGTAATTTTGATGGCGCCGATTGGAGTCCGCTAAAAGAATTTGGCTCTGATGTGAATTCTACATATCATGAATCTCATGCGTGTTTAAGTGCTGATGGCAAAGTACTAATTTTTGCATCAGATAGACCCGGCGGTTATGGCGGTAGTGATTTGTATCGTTGTGTGATGCTGCCAAACGGCTTGTGGAGTAAGGCATTGAACATGGGGCCGGAAATAAATACGGAGTACGACGAGGATGGGGCATTTATACATCCTGACGGCAAAACATTTTTCTTCACTTCAAACGGACATAACACAATAGGAGGTTATGATGTGATGTTCTCTTTTCTGGACGAGAACAATAAATTTTCAGAAGTATATAATATGGGTTATCCTATTAACACACCTGACGATGACGTGTTTTATGTAACTTCTCCGGATGGTAAGCGTGGTTATTTTTCCTCTGTGAAAGAAGGCGGGTATGGCGAAAAAGATATTTATAAAATATCAATTCCTCAAGCAGCAGAAAAACCACTAGTGCTATTTAAGGGACAAATCTTACCTGCCGAAGGAGAAACATTACCTGCTGATCTAATGATTGTGGTGAAGGATAAAATGACGGGAGAAATCGTTGGTACATACAGACCTAAAACCAACAGCGGAACATTCTCAACAATATTACCACCGGGCAGAGAATATATTTTCTCATATCAGGCACCTCAAGGCTATGAATTTTACAGTGAAGATGTATTTGTTGTAGAAGATATGTCATACACAGAAATTAATCGTGCTATTGCATTAGAGCCTGTTCAATTACTTGGTAAGATCAAGGCCAAACTTGATGATATAGAGTTAAAAGTAGTGGTATTGAATAACAAAGCAGATAAAGAACCTATCAAAGATGCTATGGTTATTATACAGCAGGTTGGTGGAAAGGAGAAAAACTTAGTTACAAATACTTCGGGGACAACTAAACAACTCATTCTGGCAAAAGAA
>JBFWYJ010000316.1:0-4271 GCA_050186555.1 Bacteroidia bacterium | reverse complement strand
TGGAATGCTACCCATAAAACTCCAATCTGTTATAGACAGTCCTGAATGTGTTAATCTGGTTAAGCAACCAACTACTAGTAGTAAATAGATAAATAGACATCCTGTCAGGAGCCAAAGAATTACAGCACGGTCTTGTTTGATGGATTTTAAAATCACGCAGCAAATTTACACAACGATGTTATTAATTAAAACTATTTAGCGCTTAAATCCTGAAAACTATATCGTCTAAACGCATTTTTTTTAATTATATTAGGCCTTTCAAATTGATTAAAAAACTGTCATATTTTGTATTGAAAAACAGGTTGCCTGTATTGGCATTTATGGTTTTTCTAACAGCGTTTATGGGCTTTTTTGCCACAAAGGTTGAGATTTCCTATCAGTTTGCCAAGCTATTGCCTGAAGACGATCAGGCAAGTAAGGATTATAGATATTTCAAGGAGAAATTCGGACAAGATGGAACGATTCTTTTGATAGGGATTGAAAAGGACAAGTTGCATGAATTAAAGAACTACAAGGAATGGGCGCGTTTAACCAACCAAATAAAAGGATTACCTGGAATTAAGAATGTTGCATCAATAACCAACTTAAAAGAGCTTGTGCTTGTTGATTCTCTTGAAAAGTTTGTCTTTCAAAAGATGAAGGGATTGAGTCCTACCAATCAAGATGAATTAGATGATTTGATGTATCGATTATCTGAAATGCCTTTTTACGATGGAATGTTTTATAACAGTGAAACAAATTCAACCGTAATTGCAATTACCTTTTTTGAGAAGGATTTAAATTCAAAAAGAAGACTAGATATAGTTGATCAAATTAAAAAGAGAATAAATTATTTTAACGAGGTTACAGAGATAAATTCTTACGCATCAGGCTTGCCTTTCATACGCTCAACAGTGATGTTGAAAATTAGGAATGAAATGGGCTTCTTCATGGGAGTTGCATTTATCGTAACTGCCTTATTATTGTTTATCTTTTTCCGATCTGTTTCGCCGGTTGTTTTTTCTTTACTGGTTATAATTTGTGGTGTTATTACCACATTGGGAACAACCGTTTTATTTGGTTTTAAACTTTCTGTCTTGAGTGGGTTAATTCCGCCTTTAATTATAGTAATTGGTGTTCCGAACTGTATTTTAATTCTGAATAAATACCATACTGAACTTGCAAATAAGAAAGGTAAAATTCACTCGTTGCATATTGCCATGCAAAGAGCAGGAGTTTCTTTGTTTTTTGCAAATATTACAACTTCAATTGGTTTCGCAGTATTCTGCGCTGTGGAAAATGAGCTGTTATATGAGTTTGGTTTAATAGCATCAATCAATGTGATGGTTACTTACTTGTTTTCAATGATTTTGGTTCCTATCATTTTCAGTTATCTTCCGGCACCAAAGTCAAAGCACTTGCACCACCTTGATGCTAAAAGGTTGCGGAAGGTGCTTGATAAAGTTGCCGTAATCACCGCTAATAATAGAAAAGTAATTTATATGGTGGTTAGCTTTATTTGTTTAATTAGTCTTTATGGCCTGTTCCAAATAAGGGCGTTTGGTTATGTTGTAGATGATATACCAAAGACAGATCGTTTAATTACCGACATGAAGTATTTTGAGCATAGTTTCGGAGGTGTGCTACCTTTTGAAATAACAATTGATACCAAGCGAAGGAATGGTTTGTTTGCTCAGAATGCCCGAGTGCTTTATAAAATAAATCGCGCACAAAAAATTTTGAAGGATTATCCTGAATTATCTAAGCCCCTATCTATAGTAGAAGGCATTAAGTACATGTATCAGGTATACCGAGGAGGCGATAAAAAGTATTATCGTTTACCAAGCGTAACCGACTTAAAAAAAATTGCAGATTACGTAAAACAAGAAAAAGGAAATAGTCAGTTAGCCACATTTATAGACAGTACTCGACAAAACACTCATATTTCTTTACTTGTAGCAGACGCAGGCTCAACGAGAATAAATGAGATTACAACAAGTTTGAAACCAAGGCTTGATACAATTTTTAACTATGATGATGAAAAAAAGGCTTGGTTGCCTGATTCTTCTCAGGTTGACGTTAGAATAACAGGAAATAGTGTTGTTTTTCTAAAAGGGAATGATTTTCTGGTGGAGAACTTAATTGAAAGCGTGGTGTTGGCAATTGTGCTTATTATGCTTTTTATGTTCACATTGTTTACTTCGTTCCGAATGATATTAATTTCTTCTATTCCTAGTTTGGTTGCTTTATTAATAACTGCCGGTTTAATGGGTTATGCGGATATTTATCTGAAACCAAGCACAATTCTTGTTTTCAGTATTGCATTTGGTATTAGTAGTGATGGAACTTTGTATTTCTTAACAAAGTACCGACATGAAATCAGAAAGAACAAGCTTTCAATTGGAGATGCTGTAAGGTTAACTATTTCTGAAACAGGAGTTAGTATGATTTATACTGCAATTGTTCTTTTCTTTGGATTTGGGATGTTTACTTTGTCAGGATTTGGCGGTACGCAGTCATTAGGGATTTTAATTTCATTCACGCTAATAATTGCATATTGCACCAATCTGGTTTTATTACCTGCTTTTTTACTTTCTTTAGAAAAGCGGCTTACAAATAAATCTTTTGTTGAAGATAAAGGAATAATTGAAGATGAAACAAATATCGTTGACGAGGATTAATTAATCCCTAACCATTCCTTTGCCGAGCCGCTTAATACCAATTCTTTTTCATCATCCTTCATAGGCGTACTTCTTACTAGTTCTCCGGGTATTGCTTCTCCTAATGGAAATGGATAATCGCTTCCTTGCATCACTTTATGAGCACCACATTGTCTTATGGTGTATTGAAGCATCTCTATGTCACAAACATGGCTATCAACCCAAAATTTTCCAAGGTATTCTTTAGGATTTCTTTTGTTATCAATTGCAACTAAATCCGGTCTGCATTCCCAGCCATGTTCAATTCTTCCTAACGTTGGCAACAACGAGCCGCCGCCGTGCGCGAAACACACTTTTAGGTTTGGAAACTTTTCAAATATCCCTCCAAAAATTAAACTACAGGCAGAACGTGATATTTCTGCGGGCATACCTACAAGCCATGGAAGCCAATACTTTTGCATGTGTTCCTGTCCCATCATTTGCCATGGATGTATTAAAATCGCAGCATTATTTTCTTCACATGCAGCATAAAAATCATGAAAGCGTTCATCATTTAAGTTGATGTTGTTAATGTTACTGCCAATCTGGACACCTTTATGACCATTTTTCATCGCCCGCTCAAGTTCTTTAATTGCCAGTTTTGTGTCTTGCATTGGCACTGTGGCCAGGCCAATAAACTTATCAGGGTACTTGGAATAAGTTTCACTAATATCATCATTCAAATATTCACTCAATACCAGGCAATCTTCCGGTTTGGCCCAATAACTGAACATAACAGGTATGGTACAAATTACTTGAGCATTTATGCCATGGCTTTTCATGTCATTTATTCTCACCTCAGGTTCCCAGCAATTTTCATCAATTAAACGAAATTGTTTATCACCTTGCATCATCCAAGCTTTATTAGAATCGGTATGTTTTAAATGTATGAATTCTCCATAACCGAATTTTTTTGAAAAATCAGGTAAGTTTTTGGGGATAATGTGTGTATGTACGTCAATAACCATTATTATTTATTTAAAGTGAAAAAGCTAAAATTTACATTGCCGTAACGGCGATGTTCGCTAAAATAGGGAAGATTTTCCAGTTTTGTTCTCGGTCCATGCTCTATTATAAGGAAGCCATTATCATTCAAGAAATTATTTTTAAATATATTATTGTGAAGGTCTTCATATTTCTCAATATCAAAGGGTGGGTCGGCAAAAACGATATCGTATTTACTGCCATTGTTATTTGAAATGAAATTAAAAACGTCAGATTTGATTACGTGAATAGGCCAGTTATATTGTGTTTTAATTTTGTTCTGAAACTGTACGCATTTATAGTTTATATCAACAGAGTCAATTTGTTTTGTTCCTCTAGACGCAAATTCAAATGAAATATGACCAGTGCCGGAAAATAAATCTAAAACTGATATTTCTTCAAAATTAAATCGGTTCCAAAGTATATTAAACAGTGATTCTGTTGCAAAGGCTGTTGTTGGACGTACTGGTAAACCCTTATCAACCTTGATTTCTCTGCCTCTATGCGAACCACCAATTATTCGCACGATTTTCTATTTAATGTGTTGAAGTAAAAATGATTTGGTAAATTTTCAATTGGTTTATCAATTACCGTGCTTTTTGCGAAAGA
>JBFWYJ010000315.1:0-4275 GCA_050186555.1 Bacteroidia bacterium | reverse complement strand
ACTTTTGATAAAGTAAATAAACGAGAGTTGGAGCTTGGTGCAGCAGCCATTGGCGCAGTCATTTATTTGATTGATAAATATCATCCGTAATCGAATTTTAATTCTAAATGCTGTAACTTTGCGTTTACTTGAAAGCGATGAGTATTAAATATTTTTATCTGATAGTTGCACTACTGCAATTTCATAATTTCTTTTCTCAAAAGTTTAATGTCAGCGGAACAATTACAGATGCTTCTAATGGTGAGGCTTTAATTGGTGTTAATGTTTATTTCGAAGAGCTTAAGAAACCGGTTTCAACAAATGCATACGGTTTTTATTCCTTGAGTGCAGACAAAGGCAAGTATACGCTAATTGCCCAGATGATTGGGTTTAAAACATACTCAACAAACATCAATTTAAATTCAAGTCAGAAAGTAAATATTCAATTGCAAAGTAGTGAAACAAGTTTAGATGAAGTAACGGTAACCACAAAAGGCAATAAAGAAAATATTAAAGGCACGCAAATGAGTGCTGTTAACTTAGACATGAACGAAATAAAGAAAGTGCCGGCCTTTATGGGCGAAGTGGATATTCTAAAAACAATTCAATTATTACCAGGAGTGAAAAACGCCGGTGACGGTAATACAGGATTCTATGTTAGAGGTGGCGGTCCTGACCAGAATTTGATTCTGTTGGATGAGGCTAATGTTTACAACGCCTCACACTTAATGGGATTCTTTTCTGTTTTTAATGGAGATGCAATAAAGAATGTCAATCTAATTAAAGGTGGTATGCCTGCTCAGTACGGCGGGAGATTGTCGTCTGTATTAGATATTACCATGAAAGACGGAAACAATCAGAATTTTCAGGTTGATGGTGGTATTGGTGTTATAGCTTCACGATTGACAATTCAAGGACCAATTGTTAAGAATAAATCTTCTTTTATTATTAGCGGCAGAAGAACATACGTTGATGTATTGGCAAAGCCCTGGATTGATAAATCAGATTTTAAAGGAACCAGTTATTTCTTTTATGATTTTAATGCCAAGTTTAATTATATCGTAAATGATAATAATCGTTTGTACCTAAGTGCATACCACGGAAAAGATGTTTTTGATTTTGAGGATAATGAGGCTGGGTTTAAGACCAATATCCCGTGGGGAAACACAACTGCCAGCTTAAGATGGAACCATTTATTTTCCCCTAAATTATTTTCTAATACGTCGTTAATATTTTCAAATTATGATTTCAGTTTTGGAGCAACACAAGATGATTTTGAATTTAAAATCAAATCCGGTATTCGAGATTTTAATTTTAAGTATGATTTGAATTATTATCCGAATTCCAGACACACCATTAAATCAGGTATCAATTATATCTATCATATTTTCACGCCAACTAATGTAAGCGCAAAGCAAGGCGAAACTTCTTTTGATATTGGTAAAATTATTAAGTTGTATTCGCATGATGTAGCGGCTTATATAGGAGACGATTGGGAAATTTCAGAACGAATTAAATTAAATATTGGATTACGTTATGCTAATTTCGCACAGATTGGTCCCTTTACGCGTTTCATTAAAGACAATAATGGCAATACCATAGATACTACAGAATATAAGAAGAATGAGAAAGTAATTAATTATGATGGGCTAGAACCAAGAGCATCTGTCAGATATAATTTAAATCCTTCAACATCCTTAAAAGCCTCCTATACAAGAAACTTTCAATTCATTCACTTGGCAACTATATCCTCATTAAGTTTGCCTACTGATGTTTGGATGCCCAGCACAGAAGAAGTAAAACCTCAAATCGGAAACCAATACGCAATAGGCATATTTAAAAACTTCAAGGATGATATGTTTGAAACAAGCATTGAAGTTTATTATAAAGACATGGCAAACCTGATTGAATATAAAGAAGGTGCTACACCAAGCGATAATGTTTTTGATAATCCGGATAATGCCTTTACCTATGGCAGGGGATGGGCGTACGGAGCAGAATTTTTTATTAAAAAGAGCAGCGGAAAGTTTACTGGATGGATAGGCTATACTTTGTCGTGGGCGTGGCGACAATTTGATGCTATAAATTATGGCTTTAATTTCTTAGCTAAATATGACAGACGACACGATGCTTCTGTTGTGCTGACATATGATTTGGATAAACAATGGAATTTTGGTGCGGTGTGGGTTTACGGAACCGGTAATAGAGGAACATTGCCCAATGGTTTCTTTTTGTATGAAGGAAGTCAGAGTCATGATTATGGATTGAGAAACTCATATCAGTTCACGCCATATCACAGAATGGATATTAATATTACATTCACACCCGACAGAAAAAAAGGCATTGAAAGAAGAAAACAACGATTAACTAATAAATATTTGAACACAGGAAAGGATACCAGTTTAATAGTTGTGCCAAAAAAATGGACGAAGAATTTTTCTCACAGTTTTACCTTGAGTGTTTTCAATGTTTACAACAGATACAATCCTTATTTTATTTATATCACGAGGAAAGGAGATTTTGCAAACGGTACCTTAGAAGTAGGAGCTAAGCAAGTAACCTTGTTTCCAATATTGCCAAGTTTAACGTGGAATTTTAAGTTTTGATTAAAATTAAATACATATTAGTGTTAATTGTAATGTTCTTTTTCTCATGTAGAAAGGACGTTCAGCTTGAGTTACCTGAGTATAAATCCAGATTAGTTGTTGAAGCAAGAATTGAAACCGATAATGTTCCTGTTGTTTTGTTGTCAAATTCAGTTCCATACTTCGGAACATTTGATTTCTCTACACCTGAAAATGCTTTTGTAAAATCTGCATTTATTACTGTCTCAGACGGTACTTTAGTAGATACACTTCAGGCTTTAGACCCTAATGTGGGATATGTTTTTGTAGGTAGTAAAATAGTTGGACAAGTAGGTAAAAATTACACATTAAGAATTAACTGGAATAATAAAGATCATTACTTGAATTCCAGTTTGTTGAATCCTGTGCCTTTAGATAGTTTATTTTTTAAGTGGGAAGAGGATTCGCTTGGTTTTATTTGGTCACACTTTAAAGAACCCGGTGGTTTGGGTAATAATTACAGGTGGTTTGCGAAACGGTTAAATGCAAAATATCAGGATAATTTTTATGCAGCTCCATGGTTCTCTGTTTTTGATGACAAGTTTGTTGACGGCAAAGAATTTGATTTTTCTTATGACAGAGGTCCGCAACCGGATAAAATTCAAGAGTACCGTGATGAAAAGGACAGTTATTTCAGAGTAGGGGACACGGTTGCTGTTAAGTTTTGTCACATTGGACGGCAAGAATATTTGTTTTGGGATACTTATTATCAGAACAAAGCAAGTAATTCAAATCCATTTTCGGCACCTGTGAATATTAGAAACATGTATGGTTTTAACGAAGATGTTTTTGGTTCGTTTACAGCGTACTCAACTACCTTTGATACTTTGATAATAAAGCCGAAGCCTTAGATTTTTCAAACTTTTTCCTCACTGTATTTCTTCATGAATTCCATCGCTAAATCAACCATATTAGCGCTGCCAATAAAAAGAGGTGTTCTTTGGTGTAACTCCTTGATGTCTATTTCAAGTATTCGTTTTTCACCGTTTGTGGCTTTTCCGCCAGCTTGTTCTAGTAAATAGGCAAGTGGATTACATTCATACAACAAACGTAATTTCCCGTTTGGTGATTTGGTTGTAGTAGGATAGATGTAAATCCCTCCATTTATTAAATTACGGTGAATATCTGCAACACCTGAGCCAATATATCTTGATGAATAAGGACGCTTAGTGGCTTTGTCTTCTTCCTGACAATACTTAATATATTTCTTTACACCATCAGGGAAATGCAAATAATTGCCTTCGTTAATAGAATAGATTAAACCATCCTCCACGGTTTTCATATTGGGATGAGATAAACAAAATTCGCCAATACTTGGGTCCAAAGTAAATCCGTTCACGCCTTTTCCTGTACTGTATACTAACATACAAGAACTTCCATATATTACATATCCGGCTGCAACTTGCTCTGTTCCACGTTGCATGAAATCTTCCAAAGTACCAGGTCCGCTTAATGATTTTCTTCTGTAAATTGAAAAAATGGTTCCTACAGAGACATTAACATCAATATTTGACGATCCGTCCAGAGGATCCATTGCAACGACATATTTAGCGTTTTTTGATACTTCAGTATCTATAGGAATAATATCATCATTTTCTTCACTGGCTATTGCACACACTTCTCCGCCAGCCTTAAAGGCTGCTATGAATTGTTCATTGGCAAAAACATCTAG
>JBFWYJ010000314.1:0-4277 GCA_050186555.1 Bacteroidia bacterium | reverse complement strand
ATTTATACGCCAAACAAAAATATTGAACTTATTATCCTTGTTTGTAACGGATGGCAACACATTCAGAAAATAAAGGGAATTTCATTGCAATCATTTGGAACGCAACTCAAAGTGATGCCAACTGAAAAAATCACTTTAAACTGGAGTACATTTGCTGGCACAGACGCCCCTGACACGATAAGACAGATGAGATATTTCAACAATTTATTTGGACAATTTCAATTCACAGAGCGGTTTGGTTCAATAATAGGTTTTGACATTGGAATGCAACAAAGAGCTAAATATGGTTCAACTTATGACTTCTGGTTAAGCCCGATAATCATTGGACAATTCTCTATAAATGATCATTGGAAAATTGCTATCAGAGCAGAATATTATCAGGATGAAACTGGAATTATTATTCCAACTGGAACTCCCAACGGTTTTAAAACAACAGGTTTTTCTTTAAATCTTGACTACTCTCCAACAAAGAACGTTGCTTGCAGATTAGAAGGACGTTGGCTGAATAGCAAAGACAAAATATTTGAAATCAAATCAATACCGATAAACAATAACTTTTTTATTGGAACATCAATAGCTATTAAATTTTCGGAGAGATAAAGGAATAGGCTACAATCAGGCGTAAGCACATTTCCAAAACCGCACAAGCCAGAACACATCCCAAGTTTTGCAAGCAAATTTTCACCTCACCCTACAAAAAAACATTGTAAATTCCCCTTATCTCCCAAAATTTATACTCTAAAAGCGTTAAACCCAAAGAGAAAAGTCAGCAAACCCTTTATATGAAATAACTTTCAAGACACTTAGGACAGTACCTCAGACCCTAACAGGTTTAGGCTAAATTTACTGTTCAGTGCTTTGTAGGATAATTTTTCGTATAATTGAAACGTGGTTCCTTCTATGAAGTTCAGAGGTAAAAATTCCTCTGCCAAGTATCGGGTGAATTCTTCAGGTTGTAAAGTAACTCAGTGTTAGTATATGGATAGCATTTTTGAGTATTATCTTATAGATTAAAAACAATTCACAATGCCCGATAAAGAATATTTAAACCAATTAAGAAAACCCACTAAGGAAAATCCACTTAGAATTTTAATGAGTGCTTGCTTATCCGGAATTACTTGTGGTTATGATGGAACTGCCAATGGTGAATATCCAAGTGCATTGAAAATTTTGCAATACGATACGGTAAAGGTTGTGAAATTTTGTCCCGAAGAGTTTTCTTTCGGTTCACCAAGAGAAATGTGCGACATTCATGGAGGCACAGGCTTTGATGTATTAGAAGGTAAAGCAAAACTTCTAACCGAAAGCGGAATAGACTGGACAGATGGTATTATCAAGGCTTCTGAAAAAATGCTTGAAATTGCCATAAAAGAAAATATTGAAGTAGCTGTTTTAATGGATATTAGCGCAGCTTGCGGTAGTCAGGTGATTTACAACGGCAACCGGTTTTCTGAAAAAAAAATCTACCAAATTGGGGCAGGTGTTGCAGCCGCTCAATTAATAAAAAATGGCTTTAAAGTTATAAGTCAGCGAGACTACGCATCGCTGGAAATTTTGTATTCAAAAATTGACCCTACACATAGAATTGATAAAACCAAAATTGATCACCATGAAACTGGCTGGTATAAAGAATACTTTAAAACAAATTGAATGTTGTAGTTCCAGATGGCGCTTTCCTACAAAAACATGTCCGGTAGTTGTAACCGATAGCAGATAATTCTCAATTAAAACTTATGTCCCATCTTGTCCTTCTTTGTTTGAAGGTATTTGGCGTTATGTTCGTTAGGAGGAATAACAATTGGTACATTCTCTACAATCTCTAATCCATATCCAATTAAGCCTGCTCGTTTAACAGGATTGTTTGTAAGTAATCGAAGTTTAGAGACACCCAAATCTCTCAGTATTTGTGCTCCTACTCCATAGTCGCGTTCATCTGCTTTAAATCCTAATTCTAAATTTGCTTCTACGGTATCTCTGCCATTTTCCTGAAGCTTGTAGGCTTTTAATTTGTTTAATAAACCAATTCCCCTTCCTTCCTGATTCATGTACACAATCACACCTTTTCCTTCTTTTTCTATTGCTTCCATGGCTGCATGTAACTGCGGACCGCAATCACATCTGCAACTGCCAAAAATATCGCCCGTCATGCAACTGGAATGCACACGAACCAATACGGGTTCATCTTCCTTCCACTCTCCTTTAGTTAGTGCCAAATGATCTTGCCCTGTTGTAGTAACTTTATAAGCAATCATTTTAAAATCGCCAAACACAGTTGGCATATGCACATCCACTACTCTTTCAATGATTGATTCTTTGGCTAATCTGTAACTGATTAAATCTTCAATCGAAATTATTTTCATATCAAAGAGTTCTGCTATTTTAACCAAATCCGGCAAGCGTGCCATTGAACCGTCTTCATTCATAATTTCTACCAAGTCCCCGCAAGGCTCTTATCCGGATACTCTCGCTAAATCAATGGTTGCTTCTGTGTGTCCTGTTCTTCTTAATACGCCGCCTTCTTTAGCTTTCAACGGAAAAATATGTCCCGGTCTGCCAAAGTCGCTTGGTTTGATATTTGGGTCTATTAAAGCTCTTATTGTTTTGCTTCTGTCCTGAGCAGAAATTCCGGTTGTGCAGCCATGACCCAATAAATCCACTGAAACAGTAAATGCCGTTTCGTGCAAAGATGTATTGGCAGGTACCATCATATCCAGTTGCAATTCACGCGCTCTGGATTCGGTTATAGCCGCACAAATCAATCCTCTGCCATGCGTTGCCATAAAATTGACAACTTCGGGCGTTACATGTTCTGCGGGTATAATAAAATCTCCCTCGTTCTCTCGGTCTTCATCATCCACCACAATAACCACTTTGCCTTTTTTAATATCAGCAATGGCTTCTTCTATTGTATTTAACTTAATCTCGCTCATTTGTAGATGCCAAAATTACTATTTTTATGCGATATAAGGGCGATGTCGGATATTATCACGCAAATACGTAAACGCATACAAGAACCACTTCCGGGTATTGATGTACAATACCAAATGGCACCCTTTACCAGAGAAAAAATTGATATTTCAAAAGATACACCAAAAGATGCCATAAGCAGTGCAGTTCTATTGTTGATATACAAACAAAATGACAGCTTGTTCATTCCATTAACCAAACGTCAGGAATATCCGGGTAAACACAGCGGACAAATCAGTTTCCCCGGCGGGAAATTTGAGCCGGAAGATATTGTCACTTCCTTTACAGCACAAAGAGAAACAAAAGAAGAATTGGGCTTTAATTACGATATCGACATCATTGGTTCGCTTACACCACTTTATATACCCGTTAGCTCATTTATTGTAGAGCCCTTTATAGGACTCATAGAAGAAGATAACCCTAGATTCAATCCTGATTCAAGAGAAGTTGCTGAAATGATTCCTTTGAATTTGGAATCATTACGTAATAATGAAGTTCAAGTACTATCTAAAATTATCGAAGTAAGGGACTACAAAATAAAAGCCCCTTATTTTGACATAAAGGGCGAAGTTGTTTGGGGTGCAACGGCAATGATATTGAACGAATTTAAAGCGCTTATCGCTTAACTTCGCTCACTTCATTATCATAGCATAAATAGTAAACACCTTTTTTGAGATTATCCATTTTCAGTGATTTACCAAACCCTTTCTTTACGATAATTCCATAAGCATCATAAACTTCATATGCAGTTTCCTGACTGAAACTAACCGAGTTGTCCTTATTCATTACGTAACTTGGTTTCTTTACTGTTGAGTTGCTTGTTACTTCGCCGGAATAACGCGTAATATTTTTTGTTCCTTTTTGTTTAACACGAATTTTATTGTTGCCACTATGAAGACTTAACTGAAATTCATAATCGTGTTGGTCGGGAGAACCGATACCATTTACTTCTGCAACAGGAATCCATTTATTCCATTTAAACGTTTCAATAATGTACGGTAAAGAACCGGTTTCATTTTTTGTAGACCACTTTAATAAACCTGTTTCAGATAAAGAGATGGCAAGTACGTCAAAAGTTGGTTTTGGTTTTAAATCATCAGCATTTAGAACCTTTGGCATACATCCGTCCTTGTGAAAAATTTCCACAATTACTTCTTGTCCGAACTTTAAATTTAAAGCAGATAAATCAATTTCATAGGCACTTGAATTGGTTTCATCCGTAGTAATTTGTCCGTTAACTTTGATTTCCTGTGCGCAATAGCCAACGCCGCTGTTGCTAAAGAAATTCTGAACTTAAATATTTTTATTCT
>JBFWYJ010000313.1:0-4282 GCA_050186555.1 Bacteroidia bacterium | reverse complement strand
GTATCTGCTGAAGCAGCCAAAAACATTGCAATGCAGGCAGCAGCAATGGCTCCGGTTGCAATCGACAAAGATGATGTTGATCAAGCTACAATAGATAGGGAATTAGAAATTGCAAAAGAGCAAATCAGAGCAGAAGGTAAGCCGGAAGATATGGTAGAGAAAATTGCTCAAGGCAAATTGAACAAGTTTTATAAAGAAAGCACTTTGTTAAATCAGGAGTTCTTCATCGACAATAAACAAACGGTAAGACAATACTTACAAAGCATAGATAAGGACTTAACGATAACTTTATTCAAGCGTTTTTCTTTAGCATAATATAATCCCGGTTCAATGAACCGGGATTTTTTTTGTAATTTGGAACAGCATAGAACTTATATCATGAAATATAAAAGAATACTTTTAAAACTAAGTGGAGAGGCTCTCATGGGGAATAAGGCTTCGGAATCGATCAAGAACGATTGCAACAATATGCTAACGAAATTAAAAGTGTTTACGATAAGGGTTGTCAAGTAGCAATAGTTATTGGTGGGGGAAATATCTTTAGAGGTATTCAGGCAGAGAAAGGTGGAATGGACAGGGTGCATGGTGATTATATGGGAATGCTTGCTACTGTTATCAATAGTATGGCAATTCAATCGGCTTTGGAAGGCTTAGGTATTCAAACCCGCTTGCAAAGTGCTATAAAAATGGAGCAAATTTGCGAGCCATATATTCGTAGAAAAGCAGTTAGACATTTAGAAAAAGGAAGGGTTGTGATTTTTGGTGCCGGAACGGGTAATCCTTATTTTACTACTGATACTGCTGCCACGCTTCGTGCAATTGAGATCGAAGCTGATATCATTCTAAAGGGAACTAGGGTTGACGGTATTTATACGGCTGATCCGGAGAAAGATAAAAGTGCTACCAAATATGACAAAATTCGCTTTGATGAGGTTTATGAAAAGGGACTTGAAGTGATGGATTTAACAGCATTCACTTTATGTAAGGAAAATAGTTTACCAATATTGGTATTTGATATGAATAAAAAAGGGAATTTATTAAATGTCGTGCAAGGCGAGGAAGTAGGAACCTTGGTTGAAGTTTAATATTGCACCCATAATAAAATCATATTGTTGAGATTTTTAATTACAATAATATTTTGGTTGGTATTATTCAATGGAAAACTTTCTTCCCAAAATCTAACTAACGACTACAAAAAATTTCTTTCTTCTTTCAATTCTGACACTCCTGTTAATTCCGAGACATTCAAACTTTTTGAGTCAAAACATCTAGACAGTTTGCAAAAGAATGCCACAATTGCCAGTGAATTTTATTACTATTATGGAAACAGCTTGTGCAAAGAGCGTAGAAATGATGATGCAATAGGTGTATTGAGTAAGTCGTACCAATTAGCTGCTTCATCTGCGGATTCATTAGCTTCCTATTTTCCAATTTATACGCTTGCCCGAATTACACAAGGTTTAAGTATGTTTCAGAAGTCGGATGAGTATTACACATACGCACTTCCGGGGCTAGCTAAGTTTTATGGACCAAGTTCCAAAGAATATACTGAATGTTATTTCCATTACGTGAAGCTATTGATAGACATGGAACGATATTCTGAGGCTTCACCTTTACTGGATGCCATATTATATTATTATGAGACATTGAATTTGAAGGATGATGAAACCTACTTGGCCGCCTTATCAAATAAAGCCTATTTAATGCATGAAACAGGAAATTATAATGAATCAGAAAAAATCAATCTCTTACTCCTCAGAGATAATAAGCTTTTAGAATCTGGAGATACGCTGGCTCATATTATTGTGCAAACTAATTTAGGTGAGTCATATAGAGAAAGAGGGGATTATTTTTTAGTAGATAGTTTGCTGAATTTAGCAGAAAAGAATTGTGTTAAGTACAGAGGAGCAGAAGCAGATCAATTAGCTTCAATAAATAATAATCTTGGATTATTATACAAAACTTTGGGTAAGTGGGAGCAATCGTATGAAAAATTCAATAAAAGTATTGGAATTTATGAAGAGAATAAACTTGATACAACAGAGGCGTATTGTACTGCATTAAGTAATTATTCTGATATGTTGAGGTTGTTCGGAAGATTAGATGAGGCAAAGAAAGTGATAGAGAAGTCAATTGCTACCAGAAGCAAGTATTACGGTTACATGTCAGAAAATTTTGCCAACGCTAAAAGTAATGCAGGATTAATTGGAATGGAAATGCAAGACACCCTATACGCATTTGATTGCTTTCAAAAGGCATTGGAAATATATAAAAACACAGTTAATCCACAGCATCAAAGTTTGGCAAATTGTTATAACAATCTTTCAAGTATTTATACTTTGAGAAACAATCTGGAAATAGCAGCTGATTATAAGAACAAGGCAATTGCTATAATAAAAGAAACTTTAGGAGAGGAGCATTATAAATATTTGTCTTTTAAGTTAGGATTGAATGACATTTATATCAATCAAAATAAAATAAATGAAGCTAAAAGTAATCTCGAATCTATTATTCCGATAATTGAGAAGCAATTTGACAAGAAACACGAACTATATCATCGCGCAATTTCTAATTACGGATTAGTTCTACTGCTTCTTAAAGATTTTAAGCAGTCTTTGGTCTTTTTTAATGAAGGCATCAGTTCAAAAATTCAAGGAATTGACGAATTTTTTTACGAGATGAGTAAATCAGATCAGCGCTTGTTTATTAAAGAACTAGAGCAAATGATGTCTGATTACCGTATGGCATTATTTAATATTTATAGGTATAACCCAGATTTGGTAAGTGAAGAAATGCTTTCTGAATACTTGACGTTCCAATTTAAACTAAAGTCGGTATTAAGCAAATCAAATTCTATCTGGCAGATAAAGGTAAAATCATCCAATAATTTAGAACTAAAGAAACAGTATGACAATTATTTGATTTCTAAGACAAGGCTTAATAATTTACTGCGATCTGAATCTAGTTCAGTTGAAATTAATGAATTGAAAGAGAAGGTAGATAAATTAGAGACAAACTTAAAGAAAAATCTGGGAGGAAAATCGGAGGAGAAATTAAGCGTAAAGGATTTTGTTAAATCACTTCCCTTAAATTCTACTTACATTGATGTTTCTGAATTTGATGCAATGACAAATGAAGGAAAATATAATTCCGAATATGTTGGGATTTTCGTTAATAACAAAGATTACAAAGTCGAATTACATTATTTAAATCCTGAGGGTTCAGATTTGGAAGAAATCTTTGAATCATATTATAATGGAATAGATAGTTTGAAAAAAGACACAATAGCTTACCGGCGGTTATTCAATGGTTCTCTTGATAAGATTGAAATTGGGTCGAATTTATTTGTGAGTGCGGATGGCATCTATCATAAGATTAGTTTTGAGTCGGTTTATAATCCATATAAGAATAACTATTTAATAGACAACTTTAATATTCACAACATAATAAAACCCGGTGAAGTATATGAATCCAACGGGGACAACAATGAAAAGAGTATTGTTTTGATAGGGAACCCAAAATTTGATTTATTTAATGCCCCAAAACAAGAGCAATTATTGGCTAGCACTAGATTTGACTTAGAAGGAATAGGGGAATTACCAGGAACAGAGGAAGAGATAAATGAGATTGCAACAAAGTTTAAGTCGGGTAATTGGAAAGTAAAATTATTCAATAAGGAAGATGCTAAAGAGGAGAGTTTGTATAAAATAAAGAATCCTGCAATATTGCATATTGCTACACATGGTTTTTTTCTTGATGAATTGGAACTTGGTGGCGAAAAAGTATTTGGATATAGTAATCAAGTATTTAATTCTCAGCCTGATTTGAGAACTGGTTTATTGTTATCTGGAGCTGTGCAAGGAGCGCGTGGTGATTATAAAGGAAACAGTCAGTCTGATGGAATCCTTACGGCCAGAGAAGTAACAGATTTAAATTTGGTGAATACAGAATTATTGGTCTTGTCTGCCTGCCAGACAGGTCTGGTAAATGAAAAAAGCAAATCTGAGTTAATCGGCCTGCCTCAGGCATTTGCAAGTGCAGGAGCAAAAAGAATGTTATTAAGCTTGTGGCCGGTTGATGATAAGGCAACCAAGCAATTTATGCTCTATTTTTATGAAGAATGGTTAAAAGCAGGTACAGATTATAAATTGATACCTTCTGCAATTAAGAAAGCTAAAATAGAATTACGCAAGAAATATCCCGAGCCTTATTTTTGGGCGGCATTTACTTTGATAGAAAACTAAGAATTGTTTTTTTATTCAAAGTAATTTTTCATTCTTTC
>JBFWYJ010000312.1:0-4292 GCA_050186555.1 Bacteroidia bacterium | reverse complement strand
GGTTAGTAGAGATATATATGGGGCAAGCGTTTATGCAATGCTTCGTGTTCCTATCCCTTATGGTAAGCCAAAAGACAAGGATAAAGACGGAATCTCTGATAAGAAAGATCAGTGTAAAGATGTTCCGGGAATTTGGGAATTTATGGGTTGTCCTGACAAAGACGGTGATCATATTCAAGATAAAGAAGATAAATGTCCTGAAGTACCTGGTGTAAAAGAATTACAAGGTTGCCCTGACAGAGACGGTGATGGTATCACCGATGAGGAAGATGCTTGTCCGGATGATAAAGGACCATTAGAATTTAAGGGCTGTCCGGACCGTGACGGTGATAAGATTATCGACAAAGAAGATGAATGCCCTGATTCAGCAGGTTTAGCAGAATTCATGGGCTGCCCTGATAGAGATGGTGACGGTACTCCGGATAAATATGATAATTGTCCTGATATTTTTGGACCAAAAGAATACCAAGGTTGTCCAGACAGAGATGGTGATGGTGTTCTTGATAAAGAAGACGGATGTCCTGATACGCCGGGTCCAAAAGAGAATAAAGGCTGCCCTTGGCCTGATACTGATAAAGACGGCGTATTTGACAAAGATGACGATTGTCCTTCTACTCCGGGATTGGTTGAATTGAAAGGTTGTCCACCACCTCCTCCAATGAAGGAAAAGGAAATGAAGATTATCGAAAAGGCATTCTCTAGTTTAGAGTTTGCGACAGGTAAAGATATTATCAAGAAGAAATCATATGCCTCATTAAATGATTTAGCGAAGTTGATGAAGGAACACAAAACGGATTGGACATTGATTTTAAGCGGACATACTGATAATGAAGGTGATGCAGACGCTAATATGTTATTGTCTGAGAAGCGAAGCAAAGCAGTTAAAGCATATTTAATGAAAAAAGGAGTTCCTTCACTGAATATTATTACCGAGTGGTTTGGACAAACCATGCCAATTGCGGATAACAATACAGCCGAAGGAAGACAGCGTAACAGACGCGTTGAAATGAAAATCAGATTTAAAGAGAAGTAATCTATAAAAAGCCGACTTAAGTCGGCTTTTTAATTTTATTTATCCATTTTTAGAGAATTTTGGGTTCAAAGCTATTCAATTGCTAAAGTATTATACCTATATTTATTTTCGGTTATTGTAACTTAAGTGAGAAGAGGCATTCTATTCATATTCACAGTTTTACTTGTTTTAAGCGGATACTCGCAATCCAATAAGAGCATCAATCGTTTTAATGAAGATGACGCCAATGAGCATTTCAAAAACAAGAATTTCGTCATGGCCATTCCGATTTATAGGAATGAATTAAAAAAGCATCCTTTTGATGATAAAATGCGTTTCAAATTGGCTCAATGTTTATTGAGCACAAGAATTAACAGAGAAGAAGCCATCACGCATTTAAATGAATTACTAAAGAACAATAGTAAATACCATGAGGCATGGTTTGAATTAGGAAGAGCTTATTTTTTAACGAACAGATTAGGAGAAGCAGAAGACGCATTTAACGAGTATTTGAAGTTAAAGCCTAAAGGTGAAGATGAGGTAAATGTTTATAAAACATATATCGCCAACGCGAGAAAATTCATGGAGCAACCTAGTAATGTGACATTCCAAAATCTTGGTGGGCAAATCAATAGTTCTGATCCGGACTATTATCCGTTTACTACCGCTGATGAAAGTTTTTTAGCATTCACTTCTAGAAGACAAGATAATGTAGGAGGTAAGAAGATAGAGATGGATGGTTACAGAAACAGCGATGTTTATTTTTCGAAAATTGATTTAGCTACAGGTGCTTGGGAAGAGGCAAAGAATGCAGGTAGAGCCATTAACACGAGCCTAGACGAACAAGTAGTTGGCATCAATAATGATGGAACAGAGATAGTTGTTTATATGGATCATATTGATAAATATGGTGATTTATACTCAAGTGAACGAAAAGATAAAAGCGCAGATTTTGGAAGATGTAAATTACTTGACCCAATAATTAACGCTAATATTGAAATTACCGGCACGTTTAATCAGAATAATACCGTTTTCTTTTTTGCTAGAAAGGAGAAAATCAAGAAGAATACTGATTTATATGTATGCAGAAAATTGCCAACAGGTAAGTGGAGTATGCCATTAAGATTGCCGGATAATATCAACACAGATAAGAATGAAGATTTTCCATATTATGTGGAAGAGGGCTCAACATTGTATTTCGCAAGTGAAGGTCACAATTCTATGGGCGGTTATGATTTGTACAAAACGACGTGGAATATTGATGACAATACCTGCACCGATCCTGAGAATTTGGGATTTCCTATAAACTCGACTGATGATGACAGAAGTATTTGTGTTACACCTGATAACAGGGTGGCATACATAAGCGCTTTCAGACCGGGAGGTTTTGGTGAATTGGATATATACAGGATAAGATTTAATGATAATGAACAAATAAATAGAATTGTTACCGGGCAAGTGTTTTTTGGAGATACTGTTTCAAAGAACCAACCTAAAGAATCTGTTGCGACAATTATTGCGTCAAATAAAAAGTCTAAAGAGGAATATACCTTTGTTCCTAATCATAAAACGGGAAGATATGTAATAAGTTTACCCGTAGGTGAGTATGATTTGTTGGTATCGAGCAGTGGATATGAAAAACTGACTGATTATATGTTGGTTTCTGACTTTGGAAATGTTGAAATTGAAAAAGCAAAAAACTACGTTTTGAAAAAGACCAATAACTCAGAGCAAGCCGAAATTGAAAAAGATAAAAAGGAAGCTCAAAAGAACGTGCAGAAAAAATCTTCAGCTAAGAAGTAAATTAACTTCAAGCAATACTATTACTCCGTGTATCCATTGTTAAGTAAAGTCTTGTGATTTTCATAAAATAAAAAAGCCCACTCGAATGAATGGGCTTTTTAAATATTTATTATTACAATTATTCAGAGACAACTTCAAAATTAATTGAAGTAGCGATATCTTTGTACAATCTTACCTTTGCTGTATAAGAACCTAATTCCTTTACTGCATCACTGGTAATTTCAATATTCTTTCTTTCAACATTGAAACCTTGTTTTTGTAAGGCATCAGCTAGTTGGATATTTGTAACAGAACCAAATATCTTACCATTTTCACCAGCTTTTGCACCCACTTTAATGGTAACATTTGCTAATTTCTCTGCATTCGATTGTGCTTCTGCAACTAATTTTTCTTCTTTGTAAGAGCGTTGCTTCATTGTTTCTGCATGCATTTTTTTAGCACTCTCAGTAGCTAAGCTTGCAATGCCTTTTGGAATTAAAAAGTTTCTTCCGTAACCATTTTTAACAGTTACTAAATCATGTTTAAACCCTAATCCTTTTACGTCTTGTTTTAAAATAACTTCCATGACAAACCTCCTCTTATTTTAATAAATCTGCTACGTAAGGCATTAAAGCTAAATGACGAGCACGCTTCACTGCTTGAGCAACTTTACGTTGGTATTTTAATGATGTACCTGTTAAACGACGCGGTAATAATTTACCTTGCTCGTTTACGAATTTTAAAAGAAAATCCGGGTCTTTATAATCGATGTATTTAATTCCGCTTTTCTTAAAACGACAATACTTTTTCTTTTTTGCCTCTACTGATGGAGGGTTTAAATATCTGATTTCTCCTGACTTTGCCATACTCTGATATTAAGCGTTAACGTTTTCTTTTTTCTTTGATTTACCTTCAGCAAACTTTCCTTTACGCTTAATGCTGTAAGCAATAGCATGCTTATCCAAAGACACAGTTAAGAAGCGTAGGATGCGCTCATCACGCTTAAATTCCACTTCTAACTTAGAAACTAGTTCTTCGTTTGTTGTAGTGTATTCGAATAAGTGATAGAAACCGGTAGTTTTCTTTTGAATAGCATAAGCTAACTTTTTTAGTCCCCAGTTTTCTTCATTAATGATTTTGCCTCCCAAATCAGTAATGGTTTGCTTGAATTTTTTTGCGGCCTCCTTTGCCTGATCCTCAGACAAAACGGGAGTTAAAATGAAGACCGTCTCGTAATGTTTTTCCATTTTTTTTATTTAAGGGATGCAAATTTAAGGAATTAATCGGAATCTTCAAAATAATATAACTATCTTGTAATCAAATTCTTAAGTATAAATAATGACAGAAAAACTAAATTTTATTCAGTTTTTCTGTTAAAAATTGAGCGGTTTTATTGGTGTAGTACTTGTTTTTAAATTGGCCAATCCATTGAATACCACGAATTGCATTGGTTAGAAAGGCCTCATCACCGTTCATTAATGTGTTAACCGTTATTTGT
>JBFWYJ010000311.1:0-4296 GCA_050186555.1 Bacteroidia bacterium | reverse complement strand
CCCCTTTCAACCTTTATTGCATTTCTGGTAATGCCGGGGATAGATTTTACAATGAACATGATTGTTCTTTTTGCTCTCTTACTTGCATTGGGAATTGTAGTAGATGATGCCATAGTTGTTATAGAAAACACACATCGATTGTTTGGTAATGGGAAACGCGATATTAAAACTGCTGCAAAAATGGCTGCAGGAGAGGTTTTTCTACCGGTGCTAAGCGGTACTTTTACAACACTTGCACCTTTCATTCCTCTTGCTTTTTGGCCCGGAATGATTGGCAAATTCATGTATTATTTACCAATCACATTAATCATTACTTTACTCGCGTCGTTATTTGTTGCCTATATTATCAATCCCGTGTTTGCCGTGGATTTCATGAAACCTTCTGATGAAGAAGCAAAAGAACAAGGAAGGATTACAAAAAAAGCCTGGATGAGAATTGCCGTTTATGGTATAGTAGCCCTTATTGCTTACATAAATTCTAATGTAGCCTTAGGAAACTTAATGATATTCTTTACCTTATTTTTAGTGATAAACAGACTATGGCTCTACAGAGTAATTAATAATTTTCAAAACAAATCATGGCCAAAATTTCGTGAAGTCTATGTAAAATTACTAAACTGGGGATTAAATAAACCTTACAAATTAATCTTTCTAACTATCGGAATATTTATTTTTTCAATTGTATTAATGGGAATAAGAAAACCCAATGTGATTTTCTTTCCACAGGGCGACCCAAACAATGTTTTCGTTTACGTCAAATTACCTGAAGGAACGGATCCCATTAAGACTAATGAAATCATGAAACTGGTTGAGAAGAAAGTGGCCAGCGTTATTGGGGAGAACAATCCATTGGTTTCATCATTCATTACCAATGTAACAATAGGTGTAACCGATCCACAAGATGAAGATCAAAACTCCTACCCTAACAGAGGAAAGGTGGCTATAAACTTTGTGGAGTTTGCCGAAAGAAACGGCGAAAGCACAACGCCAATTTTGACAAAACTACAACAATTGGATTGGAACATTCCTGGCGCAGAAATCACAGTAAATAAAGAGCAGAACGGTCCGCCGGTTTCTAAACCAATCAATATTGAAATTAGAGGTGATAAGTTTGATGAATTGATTGAAAATTCAAAAGAGTTGAAAGCCTTTCTTGATAAAGCAGGCATTGATGGTGTTGCAGAAATTAAATCAGATTTCATAGACAGTAAACCGGAAATTGTTTTTGATATAGACCGCGAAAGAGCAAACCGAGAAGGGATTTCAACAGCGCAATTGGCTATGGAAATAAGAAAGGCAGTGTTTGGAATTGATAATCCAAGTAAGTTTAGAGATGCCAATGATGAATATCCTATACAATTAAGATATAAATATGAGCAGAGAACAAATATTGAAATGATAAAAAACATTATGATTACATTCAGAGACATGAATATGGGTGGGATATTAAGATCCGTACCCCTTTCTGCATTTTGTAACGTAAGGTATGAAACAACTTATGGTGGAATTAAGCGAAAGCAGAATAAGCGTGTGGTTACTTTATCATCTGATGTGCTGGAGGGATACAATCCAAACAATGTTGTTGCACAAGTAGAAAAAGCAGCAAAAGGTTTTCAATCAAAAGGTTCTGTTGAAATTGAGTTTACCGGACAACAAGAAGAACAACAAGAAACTGCCGGCTTCTTAAATAACGCAATGCTAATTTCCATTGGAATTATTTTAATGGTATTGGTAATCCAATTTAACTCAATTGGTAAGCCAATACTAATCCTTTCTGAAATATTTTTAAGTACAATTGGTGTATTTTTAGGTACGGCAATATTCAAAATGGATATGAGTATAGTAATGACCGGAATTGGGATTGTTGCTCTTGCCGGAATTGTTGTGCGGAATGGAATACTATTGGTTGAATTTGCCGAGGAAGCACGCGCAGGCGGTATGGGTCTGATGGAGTCTGTAATTGAAGCCGGTAGATCCAGAATGACGCCGGTAATTTTAACGGCTGCTTCAACAATTCTGGGACTTATTCCTTTGGCAGTTGGATTAAACATTGATTTTGAGAGCCTACTTACACATTTCAACCCGAACATTTATTTTGGCGGAGACAACGTTGTTTTTTGGGGGCCGTTAAGCTGGACAATGATTTTCGGTTTGAGTTTTGCAACCTTCTTAACTTTAATTCTTGTTCCAGCAATGTATTTAATTAATGAAAGATTAAAACGAAAGTCGCTGATTGTGTTTGAATATTTAGAGTTACCTAAAATATTAATGTATGTTCCTTTCTTCTACGTTGTTTGCAGAATAATTTTAAGATTTAAAGGAATTACACCTGACTTTAGTAAGATAGACGAATAAATCTATTCAAACTTTTCATTTTCCAATCTTGCAACAACGGCGCTGGCTACAGCGTTACCAACTACGTTTGTGGCACTGCGTCCCATATCTAGTAATTGGTCAACAGCTAAAAGAAGTAACAACCCTTCTTGCGGAATATTGAACATAGTAAGCATTCCTGCTATCACTACCAAAGAAGCTCTCGGCACACCGGCCATTCCCTTACTTGTTACCAATAAAATAAGCATCATTTTAATTTGATCTGCCATCGATAAATCAATACCGTAACTTTGTGCAATAAACATTGTGGCAAATGTCATGTACATAATCGAACCGTCAAGATTGAAAGAATATCCTAATGGCAAAACAAAGCTTACAATTCTGTTGCTTATTCCATGGTTCTCCAATGCTTCAATTGTTTTTGGCATAGCACTTTCGCTACTTGCGGTGCTAAACGCTAACATAATTGGTTCGCGAATGTCTCGAATCAATTTAAAATAACTAATTCTAAATATTTTGCAAATCAAGAATAAAACTACAAATACGAAAAACAATAAGCCTCCAAAAAAGCAAAGTATTAAATACAAATAACCACTCAGAAGATCAAGTCCTTGTTGAATCACAACGGCAGTAATAGCACCAAATACACCAATTGGGGCAAAATTCATTACGTAGTTTGTTACTTTAAACATAACGTGTGCTAAACTGTCACAAGCCTTTACAATAGCTTTTCCCTGCTCTTTCACAGCTGCTGCCGCAACACCAAAAAACAATGCGAATACTACAATTGGCAAAATCTCGTTTTCTGCCATAGAACCAATCACGCTTTCTGGAATAACATGGTTGATAAAGTTTTTTGAAGTTTGCTTCTCAACTTTTACACCACTGTTTGCTCCCGTTTCGGGCAAATCCAAGTGCATTACCTCGCCGGGTTTAAAAATATTTACCAATACTAACCCAATAAAAAGCGCAATAATTGTTGCTGTAGTGAAATACAAAATTGTCTTCACCCCTATCCTGCCAACACTTTTAAAATCGCCAAGCTTAGCAATACCAATAACTAAAACCGCAAAAACTAAAGGCGCAATAATCATTTTTATCATGCGCAAGAAAATATCGCTGAGAACTGAAAAACCACTTGATGCATCCAGTTTTGCTTGTTTTAATTGATGCTCTTCATAATTAGCTACTGCCTTCTCAACTTTCTTCTTAACTTGCTCATTTTTGATATGGTTAAAGTGCCATCTACCGTATTCAAACCGTGATGAAGTAACATTCCGATTAACAATATATCCAATCAGAATACCAAAAACCATTGCCAGTCCAATCAGAACAATTAACTTATTTTCTTTAATTTTCTTTCTCATCTATTCAGGGTTTCTACTAATATACGGATTATAAAGCGTCTAACAAGGTTTCCATTTTCATGCTTCTGGATCCTTTAATAAGGATGCTTGAATCATTAATCGTAAACGATTTTAAATATTTAAAACAATCTTCTGTTTTTTCAAAACTCTTATATTCAGATTTTAGTTTTGAAAATTCTTTTCCTACAAGTACAACATTTTTCAATTTCAACTCTTCACAAAGCTGAATAATTCTTTTATGTTCGGTCTCAGAACTTTCTCCTAATTCAAACATATCTCCCAAAAACAACCACTTGTTTTCATTTTTCATTTTATTGAAATTATTTATCGCGATTGCCATACTTGTTGGATTGGCATTGTAAGCGTCTAAAACTATCGCATTTGAGCCCTTTTGGATTAATTGAGAGCGATTCATTTCAGGTGTATATTCTGAAATTGCTTCGCCAATTTTTTCACCTTCAACACCAAAATAATTTCCGATGCAAATTGCAGCCATACAATTAATAAAATTGTATCCTCCTATAATTTTCGTTTCGATTGTTTCAATATCATCCCAATTCCTATTATCGTCTTTTGATTTCCATTTCAGTTTTAC
>JBFWYJ010000310.1:0-4336 GCA_050186555.1 Bacteroidia bacterium | reverse complement strand
GAGGTTGAAAAGCGTGCAGGCTTACAAATTAAATACAGTAAAGACTGTGTTGTACTTGCAGCCATTATCAATGAAAAATGCAGAACACAAATAAGTGCGACAACTTTAAAACGGATTTTCGGAATGGTGAATGGAACATCTTCTGTACGCAAATCTACGCTTGATATTCTCGCCTTATATCTTGACTATGAAAATTGGGATGATCTCGTTCGTTTTTTGTTTCATATAGAAATTGGCTCACAAGGCATCACAGAGCTAAAAATGAAAGACGTTTTACACAATGACGCATTCCATATAGCTTTTGGGCCAGCATCCTACATAATATTGAAGTGTCAGAGTTCCGGAAAATTTTCTGTTATAGACGAGGCAAACACTTCGGTAGAGGTTGGTGATGAAGTAACTATTACTAACGTAAATCTGCATCATCCATTACTCCTAAAAAAGGTGATAAGAAATGGTATAACGATGCAGAATATCATTTTAGGAGAAGTTTCAGGCGTCACAGAGATAAAACCTATAAAACAATCAAAAAAAATAAATCAGTATGGGACTATTTAATAAAATTGTTGGAGCCGCCGGATATGGTGGTAATCAAATGTGCAAATATTGCAAAGAGAAAAAAACAGTAATGAGCACTTACGCATGTAGTAAAGGGATTAACTCCGGTCAACCACATAAATGGATTGATGCAGATAAAATTGAAGATGAGCCTAAGGAATCTTCCAAAGAAGAAAAAAAATCTGGAGGAGGAGTTGGTAAATGGTTACTTAAACAGGCCACGAAGAAATATAAAGGGTAACCTGCTACTTGTGGTTTCCTCAAGATAATGAATTAAAATGACACGATATTTTAAATTACTTAGCTGGATTTGCTATGTGTTAGCGGGTGTGACATTTTTGACAAGGTTCCTCTATGGGAGAAGGAATGAGTTTGACGAAAACGGTGAATTCAAGTTGAGCAATACCGGTATAATACTTGCTATGCTAACTGTATTGTTTTTTTTACTTGGGCTTACCTTTTCTGTGTTCAAAAAGAAATAACTAATCCGCCCAAACACCTAAGTCGCTGAGTTGTCCTATTAGCACATGCTCATATTCTCCATGATGAATATATGATAATTCAGGAACTTCATCATGAAGTAAATCAATGTTTGTGTTGATAGTTCTTTCTGCCAAATCGATAAATACAATGTCAGCTTTATTATTTGCGCAAAATGTCACCCTCCATTTATCACCTATCAAGAACTCCTTCGGTGAAATGAATTGGAATTCTCCTTCACGGTGTAATATGCTTGGCGCGCTCCAAAGTTCACCCTCTAATAGCCGCCAAAGTGTACCGTTGTGAATGAGTTCCAGTTCCGGATAATCGCTCAATAAGTTTTCAGTGGCACTAAGAATTATTTGTCTTGGGAAAGTTAAAGACAAATCACCGTTTGTAACATTCACCTTGTATTTATAGGAAACCCCATTAACAATGAACTTATATTGTGTTGCAGACACCGTCTCTTTGTAATCAATTTCCTTTAAACATCTCATCAACCACTCTTGTAATTCCGGATCTCTATGATGATATGGTAACTCATGGTATAACCAATTGACACTACCTTCAATCATTCTGCGGCTATCACTTCGCAAGTGAAATTTTGTATTAGAATTAAACAATTCAAGAGAATAGTTACCGGAACTTAGACGAGCCTCAAAATATACACGTCCGTTGCCAAGATAGTTTGCGTACTTTTTCATCGATGTCATTTTTACTTTATATATCTCAACTCACCTATCAATTGAATAGTCCCACTTCTATTAATTGCTGGCCAATTAAATATTTGGTTTTCAAGCAATAATTCATTCCATAAGTAAAACCTGTCCCACTAATGCTTCATTCAGGCGTTTTTAGGCCTTCCTATTCGTCGGTTTTACTTAAAATCGTAAAAATATTATGAAAAAGAAAACAACTACTTGCTCGGCAATTGAATGGAACACGATGCTTGGACTTTGTGAGCGCCTCAAGGCAGACGGCTATTACCGTGAGTACTTACTTATATTACTTGGTTCACACTTTGGACTGCGCATATCAGATCTATTATTATTAACATGGGAACAACTACAAAGTGATTACTCGTTCATAGTTCAAGAGGGTAAGACCAAAAAAGTTAGAGAAATAAAACTAAACATACGAATACAAGAAGCATTAGATTGTATGCGAAAAAAAATGGCAATTGAAAACACCAGTAATCCGATTTTTTCAAATCGCTGGGGACAGCCCATATCGGTTAGTTATGTGAACAAACGAATGAAATGGATCTTTGTTCGGTACAGAATCAAAACTCAAAACCCATCAACTCACACCTTGAGGAAAACATTTGGTATGCGAGTCTTTCAGATGCACGGTGAATCGGAAAGAGCACTTATATTTTTATCAGAAGTATTTGGCCATTCAAGTACGGCGATTACAAGAAGGTACTTAGGGATTACGCAACAAGAAATAAGTTCGATGTATCTTGATCTATAATTTGAAAATATTAATCTGAAAATCAAATTACTGAATTGTAAAGACAAGAACTTTTTTAAAGTTTTGAAAATCAATCATATACATTTGCGTGTTTAAGTTTCTTTATTTACATTTGTGGTTAACACAATATCCTGCGATTCTCAAAACCCAACCTTAAATTATTTGGTCAATTCTGACCAAAAAGGTGATGGAAAAAACTTAACCAAAATTTTTGGTCAAAAAGAAACATTCACATTACTCCTGCATAAAGTGAATATGAGAACAAATACTCATGTTCACAGCGAAGGTCGCAGGGCGACTAATGCACCGGAAAGTGTACCGGCGAACAATACGCTTACACTAATTGAAGCCTACAACTCTCATATTGAGGATGTTAAAGCAGCTAAAATCATCTACCCATTGGAAGCCGATAGACTAACACCGGTACTTGAAGGACAAACCCTACTGATTAAGGAGTTGATCCACCATAATCATCAATTTCAGGCACCGATAGTTAGAAAATTAGATGATGCATATCAGATTCTTTGGGGTGAACCTGTCGTTCAGGCGATGCAAAAACTGGGTAAGGAGGAAATAACATGTATCATCATTGACTGCTCTGATGAGGATGCGTCTAAACTAATGCATGCAATGGGGGTTTACAAAGTAGATGTAAATTACTCCGTCAAAATGGATGTCATTAAAGAAGTTAAGGACACTGTAAAGAGGGAACGAGATCGTCTAAAGGGTGAATTTAAAAAGAAGGGGATCCCACTTCCTACAACCAATAAGATGGTATCGGATGTAATAGGAGAGTCGCAAACATATACCAAAAAGCTCCTAAAGCTTGCAGACTCTGATGATAAGAACACCATAGCTGAGCAACTTAACAATGGTGAATCCATATCAAACGTGGGCCTTGGTCAAAGAGCTACTGATGACATACCACAACCACGTCCTGTAGGGTGTGTTCCAAGCGCCCCACAAGAATACAACCCCAAAAAGTTTTGTCCGGACTGCCCGCGACTTGCTCAATTCATGAGTCAACTTGAGGAGCAGCAACAAAAACAAATCGGCAACTTAGGAAAGGAGGTGCAAAATGAACTCTGAAACTACCTTTCCTTTAATCTCTCGCTTCTCCGGTTGGGGAGGCGGGGATCTTGGGGCAAAGCAAGCGGGATTCACAACTGTCTTTGCAGCCGATTTCGACAAAAACTCTGTTGTTAATCACCGACTAAATTTTCCTGAAACCCCCATTTACCAAGAAGACGTGACAAACATCACACCATCCCAAACTCTTGAACTTTCTGGCCTTAGTTTTTCAGATTATTATGGTTATTTGGGCACACCAAGTTGTCAAGGCATATCAATTGCCGGGAAGTTTAACCCCTACAATCCACTTAATACATTGATGTTGGGAGAACCTTTTTTTATTGCACATCTCAAACCCGCTTTTTTTATGATTGAAAATGTAGCATCATTGAACAGGGGTAAAATGAATATCCTTAAATCTTTGTTTGTGGAGCAGATCGAAAACTGGTTAGGGGATTATGAAGTAAGAGAAGGTGTACTTAACGCCAATGATTACGGAGTTCCACAAAGTCGTAAACGTTATATCCTAATTGGATTTCGTAAGGACTTAGAAATAATACCGGAATTTCCGATCCCCAACGTTTACAAACCTTCAATTGAAGACGCTCTTCCATATGTTGATGGTATCGCTTTTGGGTATGGAGGTAAAAACTTTCGTCCATACTATAAGCCCTGTCCCACATTAACAAAAACTGAAAATCTGTGGAAAGTTTTTGGTAGCAGAAAATACCAGTTGCAAGAAGAAGAAATTCTC
>JBFWYJ010000309.1:0-4345 GCA_050186555.1 Bacteroidia bacterium | reverse complement strand
AATGTCGGGATAAGAAGGCCTAATTACGCGCTTCTTTTTCTACGGAAGATAATATTAAAGTTGGCTTTGAAGATGTAACGAGTTTCGGTGGTGTAGGGGAGGGTGTTTTAATCCCGACGATAAATGTCGGGATAAGAAGGCCTAATTACGCGCTTCTTTTTCTACGGAAGAGAATATTAAAGATGGCTTTGAAGAAGTATCTGGTATCCGTCGTATAAGGCCTTCTAACCTTCTCTTCAAGATATTCGCGCTCTGCCTGAAGAACGGAATTAACGTCGCCTTTACGATTGAGGGCAACATAGGGTGGGATACAACCCGGTTTGAATAATTTACGGAGACGTTGCAAGTCTCTTGGGATGTCCTGGAAGTATCGTTCTGAAATGGGACGCACACCAACTAATTTCATTTCACCTTTGCAAACATTAATGAGTTGGGGTAACTCATCCAGCCAGTAGCGGCGTAAAAACCTGCCCCAGGGGGTGAGACGAAAATCATCTTTTGGTTTGCCGCTTTCAGCATAACCATTTAACTTTAAAACATAATCCTGCAAGTATTCTGCATAGGGATGCATGGTGCGGAATTTATATACGCCAATAATTTTTCCACCCCTGCCAACACGTTTCATTTTAAATAGTGGACCATAACTCACATGCATATTATATTCCGGTGCTTTCACTTTTTTAGTCACGACGTAAGTTAAACCATTGAAAGCTTCTGAAGCAATGATTTCAAAACCGCAACTTACTAATCGTCCCATGGCTTCTGCTTTGGACAGTAAGCGGTTTCTACCACGCGTCATTAAAAAATAGAATTTTTTTAGGCCCCACATTTTCGGGAACATGCGAAGAAAAATGAATTCTGCTGCAAACCAAATATTTTTAACTATTGGAATGTTACCTAATCTATGCCTTTCCTTTCTGGCTTGAATGGTTTCAAAGCATACCACAAACCAATCACCGGTTTGCAAACGGCTATTCACTTTCTCAAAGAATTTATTGATATAACGGATGTTGTTGATTTTACTTAAATTAATTATGGAATTTACTTCTAAAGGATAATTTGTTATATTGAAATAATTTGTTGTTGAAACAACTAAAGTGTGTGATGATTCTGTATCAACAAAACTATTTAGGTAATTGTAAGCGGTTTCTCCCCTTCTTGCTATTATTAATTTTTTCAAAGTGTCAAAGAGAATTTATTATTGTTTTTGTGAAATTGATAAATTAAATTCAGTATGAACTGAGTTACATCAATTTTGTCATTGAGCATTTCTTGTCTTTTCTTTAAAAAATCTAATTTTAACTCTTGATTTTGCATTAATTCTTCGATCTTTGCATAAATAAAAGTCTCAGCGTCCGGCTTGAATCCGAAACCAAGTTTATATTTGTTTTCAATCTCATTTAAGTAACTAATCCTGCCTACAAAACTATTTATCCTAATAAATGGGACTCCTAGTACTCCTGCTTCAGCAGCCATTGTTTGACTATCACCAATATATAAACTAGCAAATGCTAAGACATGGTGAATATCTAATGGGTTTATGTTGATTCTGAATTTTTCAAACTCCGGCTCAAGTTCTTTTTCACTTGTAATGTAAATATTTCCATTAGGCTTTAAAATTTCAATTATTCTTTTTGCCTGATTATTGTTAATTCCGGAAATGTCCTTGTCATGGTGTGCTGTTAGTTTTGCGAATCTAATAATGAAATACTTTTTTTTCGTACTGAAGTATTTATTTACAATTTCAATATTGGGCTTAAAGTGATTTGGATGTAAATAGGCTAATTCATGATATCCTTCATACCCAATTTTTTTAAATCCCCATCTTCCAACTGAACAAACATTTGGGGCAATTATTGCTGTCGCCCATGGATAAGCTAATTTCGCATATAATGGTACTATTTCTGCGTCATCTTCATTGAAATTAATAGAAGGAATATTTAAGATTTTTCCTACGTGAGATATAGCTACGGAAGTACCAAGCATTAAATCGGGTTTAAATTTTATTGCGGCTTTTAATAAGCCAAAATCTTGTTTCAATTGTCCTAATGCAATGCTGAATATATTATCTCGCCTTCCTTCAGGCAAAATATTTAAGTATTTTAAATCAGATTTTTTTAATAAATCTTCAAGGACATCTTTCTTCTTTATTAGAATAAGAATAATATTACCATTATCCTTTAAGTTAATAATAACATTTTTGAATAAATGAAAGTGAGCAGGATGTCCAAGATGAAACAAGTACTTTTTCAAATTAATTTGATGTAAAATTTAGTGTCTCGCTCATTCCGGTAAACATCCAGGCGTTTGACCATCGCATAAATGACTGTTTAATTGTATAACTTTTAAACTTCCTAAAGTAAAAATAGCCTTTTGCATCCTGCATGTTTATAATCATCCACTGGGCCACTTTGGTTGCAAGAGATATATCCCCGAACCTTGTTAAGGTTAACATAGACTGCGCGGCCGCCGTACAATCAGCAGGATATGATTTATTATCGTAAAATTTTGGCATACCATCATTTTCGAAAAAATTGCCAACGTAATAATCAAAACCTTTTTTAATATTTTGATCAAATTCAATATCATCTGTTCTTTTAGAAAATTCGTCCAAACAATCCAAAACGTAGCCGGTGTGATAATTATCAACTAAAACGCCTGATTTGCTATTAGAGTATTTCCAAGCTCCATCGTTGCGTTGATGCTTAACTACAAATGAAGTTGCTTTCCTCGCTTCAACTTTCAATTCTTCTCTTTTGGTTACAGAATATACCTGAGCTAGCAAGCGTACCCCTTTCATGCTTGCGTTAAATACTTCTTGATAATCAAATGGCGAATACGAAAAACAAAAATCTTTATCTTTATCATAAGTTCTTTTGATATCCTTCAACACGAATTCGCAAGCACTATTACACAAATCAAACGCCTTTTTGTTTTGAAAAACTTCATACGCAATAAATAATGCATTTGTGATTATCCCGGTTGCTACAATTGTGGGCTGATAACTTGGTATTTTACTATAACGTGCCTCCCAATCAAAATCATAACCCCAGCAAGCACCGCTATATCCTTCTGGAATTAATTTTTCTAATTTATCAATTAAGTAGCAAACCTTTTCTTCATAAAGATCAGAGTTTTTTTGATTTGCCTTTGCCATATTACAATATCCTTGAATACACAATCCTAATGTTACAGGATTAAGTCCTTTAGGAATAAAAAAAAGAGTACGCAAATTAATTGGAAATCTTTTAACTACCTGTTGAAATCCAAAGCGCAATAATTTATTGGATTTTAATACAGGTAATTTGTAAAAAGGTGATTTCAATCCATCATATGGGTCGAAGCCCTTGTATTCTTCTTGTTCAATATAATTTATCAATCTATTTAACGATTCTTCAATCAGTACCATCTAAATTGATTTTTCTATTTTCTTTTATGCTTTGAATAACTTTTAAAGTCGCTAAAGAACTTAGGTAGCAATCTTCAAATGAAATTGGTGCATCTAAACCTTCTTTAATTGATTTTAAATACAACTCAATTTCTTTAGCATGACCTTTATCTTGCCCTTTAAATGAAATTGTTTTTTTTGATTTGTGATAAATGGTCAGCGTTTTAAAATCATCAATACTTGCTACTACTCCTCCGCAAAACACCTCGATAAATTCTTTAGCTAAATTTTTGTTGCCATTAGAGAAATAATTAATTGAAGCCACACTCCCATTTGCAAAGCCCAAATTAATTATAACAGAATTGTTTAAATCATTTGCATCTTGCATAGCATTTGCCGATACTGAAGTAATTTTATCACCAGCTAGATGCGTTGCCAAATCTATAAAATGGCAACCTTCTCCTATAATTCTGCCTCCTCCAATAACCGGATCATTTACCCAATGTTCAGCCGGTACAATGCCAGCATTAATACGTATATTGATTGCTTTAGGCTGTGTGGTAATAAATATTTTCTTTAATTCGATAATAGCTGGCGCAAATCTTCGGTTAAAACCAACCATTATTTTTTTTGCGGTATTGTTTTTTACAGCTGTTTCATATTCTGCTTTAATGGAATTTAACTCGGCTTCATTTAAAGCCAATGGCTTCTCTACAAACACATTTTTAGATGCTCTTATAGCTTTTACAGTATATTCAGCATGCGAATTATGGCGGGTCGTTACAAAAACCGTATTTATTTTTAAATCATTAATTATATGGTCGGCTGATTCTGCACAATATCCAAAATTATATTTATCCGCAACATATCTTGATATATTACCACGAGCTGTTGCTACACCTATAAAGTTTCAAAGTCCCTTCATGTTAGGTAATAAAGTGCCCTGTGCAAAATTTC
>JBFWYJ010000308.1:0-4373 GCA_050186555.1 Bacteroidia bacterium | reverse complement strand
TTTTAATAGCACTGCTATGTATTTTTTCAGAGTTTACTTTATCAGCACAACCACAAGAGCCAGTTAAATGGAATATAGTAAGTAAGAATCTTGATAAAGATCATGTTGAAATTACAATTACCGGTCAAATTGAAAAAAACTGGCACACGTATTCTCAAAGAGAAACAGATGCCGGTCCTGTTCCAACTTCAATAAAGTTCAAAGAAAGTAAGTTGTATAGTTTGGAGGGAAAAGCTGAAGAAATAGGTGCGCATGAAGAATTCGTGAAAGCTTTTGATGCCAAAGTTTATGTCTTTGAGGAAAAGGCGGTTTTCAAGCAAAAAATTAAGCGCGTTGACAAAAAGGATTTTGAAGTTGAATGCGAATTGGAATATATGTCGTGTAACGACATGATGTGCCTTCCTCCAAAAACTATCTTATTAAAAACCAAAGTATTAGCGGTAAAATAAAAAATGGGAATACTAAATTTATTATAGTATTTTTAATTCCTAAATCAATTTAACATGAAGAAGGTACTTAGTTTGATTTTTTCTGTTCTTGTTTTTGCTTTAGCTGCGCAAGATGATCCTGTTCATTGGTCGTTTGAGTCCAAAAAAGTAAGTGATTGTGAATACGATTTGATTTTTAAGGCAAAGATCGATGAGCCGTGGCATATATACTCTTTGGTTAAAGCCGGAGATGATGGGCCAAACCCTACTGCCTTCATGTTCAATAAATCTAAAGATTACACTTTAGTCGGAAAAGTTAAGGAATCAAATCCTGAGAAAGTATTTGACAAGGTTTTTGAAATGAACGTTGCCTACCATGCAAAGAAGGCCACATTTACTCAACGCGTTAAATTAAACGTAGGAGGAAAAATTAAAATTACCGGTTCTTATGAAGCACAAGCTTGTACAGAAGAGAAATGCATTTTCCCGCCTGCAGATAACTTTGAATTTACTTTAGAAGGAACACCTGCTTGTTCGGGAGAAGAGGTAGCTGTTGCAAATACAGACACTTCAACACAAATCAGTACATCCGGAAATTGCGATTGTGACACCAATGCCATCATTAAACTAAAAGGTGCAACTATAGCAAGTAATACCACTTCGATTGGACCAAAACAAGAAAATCAGGAGTTAACCCAAATTGATAGTGGTGACAAATCATGGTGGGGAATTTTTCTTGCGGGATTTGTTGGTGGTTTCCTGGCCTTATTAACCCCATGTGTTTTCCCAATGATTCCTATGAATGTGAGCTTCTTTACAAAGAGAAGCAAAAACAAAAAAGAAGGAATTAGAAATGCTTTTATTTATAGCTCATTTATAATAGTTCTTTATGTTGTATTAGGATTAGGCGTTACAATCATTTTTGGTGCGGGTGCATTGAACTCACTTTCAACTAATGTTTGGTTTAACCTTGCATTCTTTTTATTGTTATTGGTTTTTGCCGCGTCTTTCCTCGGTGCGTTTGAAATTGTCTTACCTAGTTCTTTCGTAGGTAAAATAGATCAAAAAGCAGACAAAGGAGGTTTGGTGGGAATTTTCTTCATGGCATTTACGCTTGCTTTAGTTTCATTTTCTTGCACCGGACCAATTATTGGCACTTTATTAGTTGAAGCAGCAGGAACAGGAAACATGGCCGGACCATTTTGGGGAATGTTTGGATTTGCATTGGCGCTTTCTTTACCATTTGGTTTGTTTGCTGCATTTCCGGGTTGGTTAAATTCATTACCAAAATCAGGTGGCTGGTTAAACTCAGTAAAAGTTGTTTTAGGTTTCCTAGAATTAGCATTGGCATTGAAATTTGCATCTAACGCAGATTTAGTTGTTCAAGCAGGAATTCTAACCAGAGAAGTTTTTGTTTCATTATGGATTGTTATTTTCTTATTACAGTCCTTATATCTAATTGGTGTTTTCAAAACATCACATGATTCTGATTTGAAGCATGTTTCAGTTACAAGAATGTTCTTTGCTATAATATCCTTCTTTGTAACCATTTACATGATTCCCGGATTATGGGGAGCGCCGCTTAAAATATTTAGTGGTATTTTACCACCATTAGAATATTCGGAATCACCTCATGGATTTGGTTCTTCAAATATTTCAGCCTCAAATTTAAAAAACAATATAGACCCTGAATTTGCAGAACACATTGAGGTTAACAAGAACGGCATCATACATTTTAAGAATGATTACGATAAAGCATTAGCCTATGCCAAAAAAGTTGGTAAACCTTTAATGGTGGATTTTACAGGACACGCTTGTGCCAATTGTAGAAAAACTGAAGATTATGTTTGGCCGGATGCTAATGTAAAGAGCAGACTCAATAATGACGTGGTACTGGTTTCACTATATGTAGATGATAAACGACCGCTTAAAGAAGAGGAGTACATGAATGTTGTTTGGTTTGGTAAAGAAAGGGTTATTACTGATATTGGTGATAAGTTCAAGTATATGGAGGAAACGTTATATGGCCAAAGCTCTCAGCCTTTATATGTATTGCTTGACCATAACGAACAACTATTAAATCAAGTTCGTGGATATGATCCCGCAATTGAGGATTATATTCAATGGATGGACGATGGCATCAATAAGTTCAAGGAGAAAAACAAAAAACAACCTTAAATGCCTGCCACAAATCCAACATTAATTATTGGATTGAAGGGATAATAATATCTGGACAAAGTATGTGGGGTCAGATTAAAAAGAACGCTCATAACAAATGAAGCATTCTTACCTAATTTTTGGCGATAGCCACCACCAACGTAAGTGTAATCTACCCATGTTCTAACATCTCCTTTACCGCTTGCAACGTAATTAGGTTGATTCAAGCGATTATATTCAACCTGGCCAAATAAATTATCCACAACAAAGTACCTTCCAAAAATTTGAGGACCATAAATCGTTTGTGAATACCTTACACGATTAAAACTAATACTTGAATAATTGTAAATTATTCCTGTGCCAACATGAAAGTTCTTTGTTACTTTATAGCCAATGAAGGGGGATAAATTAACCAGAGTAGAGGAGCCAAATACAGCAATGAAGTTTCCACCGGTAAAAAATTTATCCTTCCATTCTCTCTTTTTTTGTTGTTTGTCTTTTGGTTTTGAAAGATCATGCTCGCCATAATAAACACTATCAACTTGTGAATGGCCAATAAAACAAATTGTTACCAATAATGGAATGAGATTTTTCTTCGAAAACATCTTCTTAAAGTGTAACTTTGAATTCAAAGATACAAAATATGATTGTTGTAATAACAGGAGCATCAAAGGGAATCGGGTATGAATTAGTAAAATCATTTCTTAATAGTCAATATTTGGTGATAGCAGCATCCAGAAATACCAAATCTTTGGAGCAATTGGTAAAAAAGGAAAATGCCACAAATGTTCTAGCCATAAAAACCGACATAACAAAGGAAAAAGACCGAAAACGACTCTTTGATATATGTAAACGCTTAAATAAACCTGTTATTGCCCTGATTAATAATGCGGGATTCTTAACTAAGAAGCCATTTGCAAAAACTACGGAGAAAGACCTTATTCAAGCATATTCTGTAAATGCATTTGCACCCTATCTGTTAACGCAAAAATTAATCCCGCTTTTATCAAAAGGCAAAGAACGCTCACATGTGGTAAATATCTCAAGTATGGGTGGTGTGCAAGGAAGTGTAAAGTTTCCGGAATTAAGTGCATACGCTTCAAGCAAATCAGCATTATGCGGAATGACAGAATGCTTAGCTGTAGAACTGTCCGAAAAAAATATTTCAATAAATGCACTTGCTATTGGAGCGGTAAATACTGAAATGCTCAAACAAGCTTTTCCGGGTTATAAAGCACTTGTTAATCCAAACAAAATGGCAGCGTTCATTCATGACTTTGCATTAAATTCCGGTAAAATGATGAACGGAAAAATTATTCAAGTATCATTAAGCACGCCATAGTAAATGAAAAGAAGAGTATTTTACCTGCTCTTAAGCACTATTGTGTTTTTTACAACAAAAGCACAGGAATATACTCAAACCATCAGAGGAACGGTTGTTGAGAAGCAAACTAAACAACCAATTCCGGGAGTAGTTATTAATCTTCAGGATAGTTCAGGAAAATATTGTCAGACAGACAAGGATGGTAACTATAAGTTACTAAATGTACCAATTGGTAGAAGAGGTTTACGGTTCTATCTTACCGGATATAAGAATCGTTACGTAACAGTTATTGTTAGCACCGGAAAGGAATCTATCCTGAATATTGAAATGGAAGAGAACATCATACAAGGTGAAGAAATTCAGGTAATAATAGAAAAGGATAAAACGCAAGCAAATAACAAAAAGGCTAGTGTTAGTGCAAGAATTTTTAGTGCTGAGGAGGCAGGAAGATACGCCGGCAGCAC
>JBFWYJ010000307.1:0-4387 GCA_050186555.1 Bacteroidia bacterium | reverse complement strand
AAGATTAACAACTACTACCAAATAGTATTTATTATTTTCTAATAGTTTTCTAACTAATGAGCCACCAATGTTTCCGGCACCACCGGTTACCAAAATTTTACATGTTTCTGCCATAGACCATTTGAAGTAAACACTTTGCCCAAATATCAGGTGTGAGTTTTGAAGCTAATTCTGCGCTTTTGTCAGACATTTGAAGCAATTCTGTGTCGTTTAAAGATATTATTTTTTTTAATGCATTTTTAACAGAATCCTTATCATTTGATGCAATAAGAAAACCGTTTTGATTGTCTGCGATAAATTTTTCTGAAGAACCAACCTGTTCCGTAGCAATTATTGGAAATCCTGCAGTTGCAAATTCATGCAAAACAACCCCCCAGGGTTCAAATTTGCTGGGTAAAATAAATACGCCGGTTTCTTTTATTATTTCCTCTTGCTTATCAGGTTGAATGAATCCTAAATGTTTAATAGAAGGGTGTTTTACCGCATCAATCGGGCCTTTTCCCACACACCAAAGCTCCCAATCATTTATGTTTTCTTTTTTCAATTCAATAAATGCCTGCCATAATTCTTTTACACCTTTTTCGTTTACATATCGACCTACAAACAAAATACGTTTAGGAAATTTTTTCTTTTTCTCAGTAATCGTATTTCGATAATAGCCGTTAAACAAACCATAATCACAGCAATACAAATTTTCTGAGATTTTATTTTCGGCAAACCCTAACAGCTTTGCGAATCTTTTTTGGCTGCTCCCCGGTACAAATGCATATTCGATATAAGCTTTCCTGTAAAGTCTAAAAAACTGAGAGCCTAACAATTGCCTGATAGAACCGTTATATTGATTATCGAATCCAATAATAGCTTTGGGTAATTTTAATTGTCGAATAATTTTATGATATGGTTTATATAACCAGCCGGATACGTAAGTGAAATCGGGATTAAAATCTTGAATCCTTTTTTTCATTTGTTCAAATGAAAAATTTTCGCGCTCAAGAATAACTATTTTCTCTGAATGATTGAATTGAAAGGGCGCAATTTGATTTATCTTTTTCATATAAACCAAAACTTCAACAGATTCCTTTTCAGCTAAATGATTCAAGCAAGCCAGGAAATAACCTGCCATTTCTTCATATAGAACAAGAAATTTCATTTTACTTGATGATGTTTACTTCTCTTGTGAGAACTACACCATATAATGTTTTTACTTTTTCTATTACTAATTCAGACAGTTCATAAATTGAATTACCGGTGGTAGCGCCAAGATTTACCAGAACTAAGGCCTGTTTTTCATGAACACCGGCGCCATCCTTTACAAATCCTTTCAATCCTGCATTTTCAATCAACCAGCCTGCTGCTAATTTATAGTTTCCATTATCTAAAGGATAGGCTACCAAATTTTCGAATTGGCTTTTTAAGGATTCAAATTTTTCTTTTGAAACTTCGGGGTTTTTGAAAAAGCTTCCGGCGTTTCCCAGTTTCGATGGATCCGGTAATTTACTTTTTCTAATTGCTATTACTGCATTGGATACGTCTTTTGTTCCGGGGTGAGTTATTCCTGCGTTGTGCAACTCGTCTGAAATGGCGCCATAAGATGTATTCAATTGTGCATTCTTTTTTAGTTTAAAGCAAACTTTTAGAATAACATATCTGTCCTTTAATTCGTTTTTAAATACGCTCTCCCTGTAGCCAAACTTACATTCTACCGCATCAAATGTTTTTATTTCTCCAGTATCTATATCAATTGCGGTTAAAGATTCAAAAACATCTTTAATTTCAACGCCATAAGCTCCAATATTTTGCATCGGGCTTGCACCGACGCATCCCGGTATCAATGACAAATTTTCCAAGCCCCCCAATCCGTTTTCAATACTATACATAACCAAATCGTGCCAAACTTCTCCTGCCCCCGAACAAAGTAAGTAATCATTGGAATTTAGTTCCTTAATTTCCTTTCCTTTAATAGATATTTTAATTACCAATCCATCAAAGTCATTCAACAATAAAATATTACTTCCACCTCCAAGAATTAACCTCCTGTTATTGCAGAAAACGGGATGTTTTATTAATTCTAAAATATCTTCTGCGCTAAATACTTCTACAAAGAATTTTGCGTTAGCATTGATGCCAAAAGTATTGTATTTGAAAAGATTAACGTTTTCCGAGATACTTACCATTACTCAAAATTATAAAATTAACGAGGCTTATAATCCCTATATTTGCCTGAATATTAACAGGTTTTTTGTTTACAACTAAGCATAAAAAAGCATACGTAAGTGTAATCAATGATTTGTCAACTGATGCAAGAGTTAGACGGTCGTGTAATTTGCTTAACGAAATGGGATTTGATGTAGAGTGTATTGGCAGAAAATTACCAAATTCGAAGCCTTTAGATGGTTTTGAATATAAAACACATCGAATGAATTTGGTTTTTGTTACGGGACCATTATTCTATTTTTTCTTTAATTTCAGATTGTTTTTTTATCTCCTCTTTAAAAGAAAACCTGAGTTGTTATTAGCGAATGATTTAGACACACTGTTGCCAAATTATCTGATTTCCCGAATAAAGAAAGTGCCTCTAATTTACGATAGTCATGAATTATTTTGTGAAGTTCCTGAACTTGCAAACTCAAAATTTAAAAAGAACATTTGGCAGAATTTGGAGAAGTGGATTGTTCCGAAATTGAGGTACAATATCACCGTCAATAAATCGATTGCTACGATTCTTGAAAAAAGTTATAATGTTCCATTCAGTGTGGTTAGGAATATTCCTGATTATAAATTGTCTTTAAGTAAAAAGTCCAGACAGGATTTGGGAATAAGCAATGATAGGCCAATGCTGATTTATCAAGGTGCAGGTATAAACATTGACAGAGGTGTTGAGGAAATGATTGATGCAATGAAGTATTTACCCGAAATGGATTTCTATATTATTGGTTCCGGTGATATTTGGGATAAGTTGAAAATGCAAATTATAGAATCAGGAATTACCAATGTAAAAATGTTGGATAAGATGCCTAAGGAGCAATTAGTTCATTACACACTAAACGCAGATTTGGGTCTAACATTGGATAAAGACAGTAATCTAAATTACAAGAACAGTTTGCCTAATAAAATTTTCGATTATATTCATGCCGGTATTCCTGTTTTGTCATCAAAATTGCACGAATTAGAGGCAATCATTAAAAGGTATGATATTGGCGATTTAATTGAGAATCATCGTTCTGAACATATTGCTCATAAAGTAAGAGGGGCATTAGATAAAGATGCTCAAAATAAATGGAGAAAGAATCTTGAAAAAGCAAAAAAAGAATTAACTTGGGATGAAGAAAAAAAGGTATTCATTAATTTAGTTCAATCGATTCAATAATATGGATTTTACCGCCGCGCAAATAGCTTCGTTGATTAACGGTACAGTTGAAGGAAATGCCGAAGCAACTGTTAATAATGTATCAAAAATTGAAGAAGGTAAGCCTAATACACTTACTTTTCTGGGAAATAGTAAATATGAGAATTTCATTTACACCACAGATGCTACAGTTGCAATTGTCAATAATGATTTTAAACCGGAAAAAGAATTAAAACCAACATTAACACTTATTCGGGTTGAGAATGCGTATGAAAGTTTTGCAAAATTGCTTGAAGTCTACAATCAAGTAAAAAATAACAAGGTTGGTGTTGAACAACCTGTTTTTATTTCAAACTCTGCAAAATATGGAGAGGGGTGTTATATTGGAGCATTTACATATGTTGGAGATAACGTAGTAATTGGTGAAAATGTAAAAATATATCCCAATGTTTTTATTGGTGAAGGAACTACTATTGGCACTAACACTATTTTGTATGCGGGAGTTAAAATATACCCCGGCACAGTAATAGGAAAGAATTGCACAATACATGCGGGTACAGTTTTAGGGAGTGATGGTTTTGGTTTTGCGCCTAGTAATTCAAATGAGTATAGTAAAGTACCGCAGATTGGAAATGTAGTACTAGAAGATAACGTTGAAATAGGCGCTAATACAGCAGTAGACAGAGCAACTCTGGGTTCGACTGTCATTAGGAAGGGTGCAAAATTGGATAACCTAATTCAAATAGCTCACAATGTAGAAATTGGTGAGAATACTGTTATTGCGGGACAAGCAGCAATTGCCGGATCAACAAAAGTTGGTAAAAATTGTATGATTGGCGGACAAGTTGGAATCGTTGGCCATATAAAAATTGCGGATGGTGTGAAAATAGCAGCACAGAGTGGAGTAGGAGCGAGTATTACAAATGAAAACGAAATTGTGCAAGGCTCACCGTCATTCAACATAGGTGAATACAGAAGAAGTTATGTACTATTCAGAAGCTTGCCAAAAATGAATGATAAGTTAAATGAATTGATAAAAAA
>JBFWYJ010000306.1:0-4416 GCA_050186555.1 Bacteroidia bacterium | reverse complement strand
GCCCGTCATTCAATTTTTCAATGTTTCTCAATATGAAAAAATTCTGCGAATACCCAAAAAATGTAAATACAATAAGAATTGTGGAATATATTTTTTTATAAGCCATAGTATTTAAAGGTAAATATTGTAAATTGGGATGGATATTAAAATGTTCAAAATAAAGTTAATAATTGTCATTTTTTTAATGGTTTTGGGTGATTTATCATCTCAAACACGCGACATTCTGATTAGTAAGAATCAGTTTGAGTTCTTGGAAAGTAATAACCGGTTAATAGAAGACGCTTTTATTTATACGTTCACCAGGCCAGGTTCGAAAGAAACTTTAAAATTTAATTTTAAGGATGTAACAATCACTTACAATCAGAAGAACGAATTTAAGTACTTTATTTCAAAGAAGCCTGATGTGAAAAGGAAAGCTTTTTTGAAGGACATTACAGACAATCAAAAAAATGCAAGGTTTACCATCAAAGCTAGTGTTGATGTGAATAGTTCGGAGCTAAACGATACTTTAAAATTTCTCACAAAAAATTCATCTGAGTTTCAATTCAGTTATGTAGTACTTGGTGAGCGAAACGTTTTTGTTGCGGAACCAATTAACGAACTGGCTTTTCAGGAAATGATTGCGGAAAGAACTTTTCTCGACAAGGCCTTGCGTATTTTCTTTGGTAAAAATGTGCTAAAACTGAATTATGATTTAGTTTTTGATAACATCAATGTATGTTTTGTAAAAGATATCATTAAGGGTACCTGCGAGGAAGAAATGTTATTTGATACAGTATCTAAAACATACAAGAAGTTTGCCAATACAATTACTGATGCTTCAATGGCCGGAGGATATGCTAAATTCGTTATGGCACTAAATGAGAAGAGTTCTAAGATCAATGACAGAATAAAAGGTGCAATAATAAAGGATATGGAAGGAAAGCCATTCGTTAAGTTCTATTTCTGTATCCCAAAAGTAAATACCAAGCCAAGCATAGATAAATTCTTCGACATAGAGGCTAAACTAGTGGATGGGAATAACCAACCAATAAAAAATATTCCTGTATTATTAATGGACGAGAAAGGCGAAGTTGTGAATTTTCAATACACCAATAAGGATGGGGATTTTATATTTCGCGGGTTGCAGAGTGGAAAGGCATACAAACTTTTTATTGAAAAAGATAACAAAGCGGTTCCGGTTAAATTGCAAACAAGAAAGGGAGAATTCGTGGCTAAGTTTGATGAAAAGAAAGACGGCTTTGATTATTTGTTGGTAGAATCTGACATGATCAAATTGAAACGAATGAATGAGGATAATCCGACTCCTGAGTTTAGAACAAGTGTGAAAGGGAAAATAGTTAAAGTAACTGACAAATTGTATCCATTATCGAACATTCAAGTGCAATTAACAGACAGCAATGACAATGTAATTCTTGACAAGAAAACTGATAAAGATGGTGCATTTGAATTCGATGAAATAGACCCAACTGGTAATTATTCAATTAAACTACCTGATTATGTTGCAAAAAAGGATGATGAAAAGATTTATTTAGCTAATCTTAAGAACCAATTACTTTCAAGAATCTTTAAGGGTAAGAAAAAGTTGTTTGAATATAAGTTGTTACCTACTGATTTGTACTATATGTCAAAGATGGAAGAGGAAGATGTTAAGATGTCGTTTCAATCACAAATCAAGTCAAATACCAAGGAAGTTGTAATAAAGGAAAATATTTATTTTGATTTTAATTCTTATCAATTGAAGGAAGAAGCATTTACCGTTCTTGATAAAATACTTAATCTTTTGAAAAAGTACCCGGAGTATAAATTGCAAATCATATCACATACTGATTCCAGGGGAGATAATAATGATAATTTGAAATTATCTCAAAAAAGAAGTGAGTCAGTGTTTAATTATTTGGTGAACAAAGGTATTTCAAAGAGCAACTTACTCGCCACGGGGAAAGGAGAGTCGGAATTATTAAATAGTTGTGGTGATAATGTTTCCTGTACTGAGGATGAACATAAAATGAACAGACGTACAGAGTTTTTGTTTAGGAGGGATTAAATTCTAAATCCAACTAATGTTACATCATCAACTTGTTCTAAATCACCTTTCCAAAAATTGAAGGTTTCCACAAGTTTTTCTTTTTGTTCGCTAACTGATAGGTTGGCAATATTTAAAAGCTGTTCTTTTAGCTTTTTGTACATTAATTTTTTTCCTTTTGGTCCGCCAAACTGATCGGCGTACCCGTCAGTAAAGCAATATACAATGTCCTTAGGATTTAATGCAATTTCATGAGTAGTAAAAGGTGTAGGGTTCAGAAATTTCCCAATGGGTTGTTTATTGGGTTTAATTTCTTCCAATTCTCCTTTATCAGCGCGGATAATCCAAATAGGATTATTTGCTCCTGCCCATTTTAATTTTTTTGTATTCAGGTCTAAAGAACAAAACGAAATGTCCATTCCATCGTTTACTTCAGAATCTGATTTCTCAAATGTTTCTAAAACCAGTTCCCTAACCTTATCCAGAATTTGACCGGGATCAGTTAATTTAAATTCTTTGATAGCCCTATTCATGGCATTGGAGCAAATAACACTTACCATTGCCCCGGGCACACCATGCCCTGTGCAATCAGCCGCTGCAAATAATAATTTGTCACCGGAAGTTTCCATCCAATAGAAGTCGCCGGCAACAATGTCTTTCGGAATATACAGTACAAATGAATCTTTTAATTTGCTTTGCCAATAAGTATCACTTGGTATAATTGCTTCTTGTAAACGTTTGGCGTAATTAATGGAATCTAAAATTTCTTTCTGTTTTTCCTGAATTAGGTTCTTTTGTTGAAGAATGGTTTTTTGGTCTCTTTTACTTTTTAGATATCGGTTATAAATAAAAATACCATTTGCCAATAACCCGCCAATTACTAAAATAAAAATAGCAGTTTGTTTTTTCTTTTGAGCGGTAATTAAAGACTTCTCAGTCTCTTTTTGCGTGATGAGTAATTTTTGGTTTTCTATTTGTAATTGTTTGTTTTTATTCTGGTATTTTTGTTCCAAATCACTCATAGATTTGGTGTTTTCTTCTTTATATAGTTCATTTCTTCTTTCATAAGCTTTATTTAAGAATTCCAGAGCTTTTGGCAGGTTGTTTACACCTTTATAGGCTTTATAGTATTCATATTCAAAATTTAGCTTTTTATAATCATCAAAATCTGTATAGACTTTATCTTCAATCGATTTGAGATAACTCAAGGCCTGTCTGTATTTTTCTTTCTTATTAGATAATGAGGCTAAATTCATATAGGCCATTATTATCCCTCCTTGGTCATTTAATTTTTCGGCTGCCTCTTTTGTTTTAGAATAATATTTTTCTGCGAGTTCAATATTGTTTTTATTTAGATATATAGATCCGAGGTTAGAATATATATATTCATGTTGCACAGTAACTTCATCAGAGGATTCAAAATACTGCAATGCTCTATGTAAATAGTCTATGGCAAGATTATTTTCTTCCATATCCATGTAATTAGCTCCAATTGCTATTTGAATTGAAGCTTTTCCGGCAGGATTCTTAATGTGATTTTCGATTAATTCAAAATAGGAAATTGCTTTTTCGTTTTGTTTAATTGTACTCAACAAATAACCTAATTTATATACAGAACGTACCCACAAGGAGGAGTCATTATTTTTTAATGAAATATCTACACTCTCCTTGTATATTTTAAAGGCGGAGTCACTAAATCCTTTCATTTGGTATTTGTAACCAATTTCATCATTGGCAAAGCAAATTTTTATTGGAATATTATTTTTAACTGCTAGTTGCTTATATGCTTTTAGCGCATTCATATCTTGCCATGAATCCTTATCCCCGGTTTTCGAATATTGATAAAGTTTTTCCATTTTAACAGAATCCGGAATGGATAGGTTAAGTATGATCTTAATGGAGTCAACAGATTTTTTCTGCCCCAAGGTGATAGAAACAATTACAGTAAAAGCACAAACAAGTATATTTTTTAAAGACATTATGACGGTCTAAAAATATCAAACTTATTTGGGATATTTATTGTTACCAGTGTTAATATTACTTCCAACCTCCCCCTAAAGCTCTATACATTTCTACCCTAGTCAATAATTGTTCTTTTCTTGATTCTATTAATTCTATTTTAGCTTCTAAAGCATCTCTTTGTGTTAGTAATACTTCCATATAATCAGCCCTGGCTGACCTAAATAAATTGGTTGAAATAGCAATGGATTGAGTAAGGGTATTTACTTGATCTTCCTTTAGGCTGTAGCTTCCCTTAAGGTTGTTTAGCTTATAAACTAAATTATAAACCTCAATGTATGATTTTAAAATTATTTGATCGTAATTATGAATTGCTTGTAATTGCTTGTAGTTAGCAGTTAAATAATTGGCTATTATGGCATTTCTATTTA
>JBFWYJ010000305.1:0-4450 GCA_050186555.1 Bacteroidia bacterium | reverse complement strand
TATACCTTAGCAGGAAGCTGTAAATTTCAATTCTGATCAAATTGTTTTAAATTTTGATGAATTTATTCAACTGGCAAATCTTCAGAAAGAGTTATTGGTAAGTCTTAAACTTAAATCTCAACCGGAAATACTTTCGAAAGGAAAAAGAGTTTATATTAAATTAAAAAAGGAAGAGCTTGAAGCAAATACCACCTATCAGATATATTTCGGTAAATCAATTGTGGATATGCACGAGAAAAATCCAATTTCAAATTTTAAGTATGTGTTTTCTACCGGCGCTGTTATTGATACCTTAGTAATTAAAGGTAAGATTAAAGATGCTTTTGACAACTTAAATATGAAAGACATTAAGGTAGGATTATATGATTATAGTTTATCCGCCGATAGTCTGGCATATAAGAACACCCCAAATTATATGGCAAGCACCAATGAGCAAGGTGAATTTGAAATTTCAAATTTGCCTCCCAGAATGTTTCATATTAACTGTTTCTTTGATAAAAACAAGAACAACTTATATGATGGTTCGCCTTTGGAGTCTATTGGCTTCCTGAAGGAGGGCGTTGAAATTGGTAAAGATACATTGGTTGAATTGAAAGTATTTAATGAAAGAGTTCCAAAGATATTTATCAAGAAAACAATAGCATCAGAACCCGGACGAATTGATGTTGTGTTTAATACACAACTTAGCTCAAGTTTTGGCGCCATTAAACCAACCAAGGCAGAAGATATAACAAGGTCTATAGGAAAAGACATTTCGGATACATTGGTAGTTTTTTATAAATCTACTTTAGATACCGTTTTTGTTAAGGTTGATTATGAAAATGAAAAATTACATAAATCAGATACAATTGTAGTTAAAGCACCAGCTTTAAAAGCCAAGTCGAGAAAAAAACTAAGAATAGAATCTGATTTACTATCAGGTGAATTATCATATAAGAATGAATTACGCATAAGGTTCAATCATTGGATAGATACCGTTGAATCAACAAAAAAGCACATTCACCTGTTTGCCAATAGTGATAGTCTAATAGAAATCTTTGATTACAAATTCAATTGGTTGGTCAATGGTTTTGTTATTAAACCCAATGGTGAACAAACAAAATATCTTCTAAAAGTAGATACATCAGTAATTATAGGCTATAACGGATTTACCAACGACAGCATTCATTATTACTTCAACATCAAGAAAAAGTCAGATCTTAGCAAACTATCATTAAAAATCCTTTTTGACAAAAAACAAGATTATTTGATACAATTGATAAACTCAACAGGAAAAATGGTGGATCAAAAATCAGCAACATTTAGTTTATCATCATCTAACGAGAAAGAAATAATATTTGAAGACTTAAAAGAAGACACTTATCAAATAAAAATATGTTACGACGATAACTCAAGCGGACAGTGGGATACAGGGGATTACATAATGAAGACATATGCAGAAGAAATTTTTACATCAGACAAAAAAATTAAAATTACTTCTGGTTGGGATATTGAAGAAGAAATAAAAATTGAAAATCGAAAAAGGTAGACAGATTTTTTTGCCTTTTTAATCCTAAAATGCTATTAACAATTTCAACATTTTAATGTTGAAAAAATAACTTCCTAATTCCTAGATAAGAATAAATATTTTACTTACTTCGTATTAAATAAATCTCAAAACAAAAAACCATGGCAAAAAAAGCAACAGCTAAAAAAGCAGCTCCTAAGAAGAAAGCTGCTAAGAAAAAAGCAGCTCCTAAGAAGAAAGCTGCTAAGAAAGCTACTAAGAAAAAAGCGGCTCCTAAGAAGAAAGCTGCTAAGAAAGCTACAAAGAAAAAAGCGGCTCCTAAAAAGAAAGCTGCTAAGAAGAAGAAGTAATAATAAAAGTCCCGGTTCATCCGGGATTTTTTATTTAAAGGATTTTGAGCTCAATTGAGCTCTTTTTTATTCCTTGGCATTTTTTTTTATCTTTATCTTAATTAACACAAAAAAACAAATCATGAGAAAATTACTATTATCAGGATTAATTCTTTCAGGTCTATTATTTAGTTCGTGTGGTGAGTCCGGCCCACAAGAAGAACCTATTGTTGCTCCGGAAGGGATGCATGTTTTAGACTTAAATCGTTATGGAAAACCATTTATTGTATTTGTTCCGGATACGGTAAAGAATAAATTGGAAATTGTTGAGCAATCTTACGGCGCTTTAGATATTATGTGTGGTAATAACTTTGGTATTTCTATTTTAGGTCAAAAAGAAGATATTGAATTAAGAAAAACCGAAATAAAGGACGATGAAATAAATAAGTTTAAAAGCTATATAGTTGAAGAGCCTGAGGCAATTTTCTGGGAAAGTGCCATCATAGATCCTGAGTTTCACTTTTTAATCAATTTTAAAGTAGGAGAATCAGAGTACAATGTGAGAGATTTGGTTGACCCTGCTGCAGAAAAACCATTAGGAAAAGAGGCAGTACAAAAAATGTTTGATAGCGCTAAGTCTATTAAAGAGTTCAAAAAAGCTGCTCCTGAAGCGGCATAATTTTTCCATTCGGTATAAAACAAAGCCCTCCCCTACAAGGAGGGTTTTATTTTTAAAAGAGCAGTCTGTATTGTGGAATCACAAAAAATTTGAGCTGATAGTCCGTTATTATTTTCTTTTGTGTCAAATCATACCTTTCTTGAAAAATATTGTCGTTCCTCGTTACATTCTGAATGTCAACACTCCATTCATGTGTGATTTTTTTCGAATTTAATCGAAAGCCGGGTTTTACATCCATTCTAAAATAATTGGGGTATTTCTTCTCATATGCTTTTGACCAATCTCTAACTTCATCGTTGGCAGTTATGCTTGCATCTAGATCTATAGGAACATATCTTTTTCCTCCTGAATAGGTAGCACGAACGTCAAGAGAAAGTACTCCTCTTTTGCCAACCTTTATTTCCTTACCTGCAAGCAGGTTTGAAACAAAATTGCCATTAAAAGCAGAATTTCTCTCTACATTATCACTCCCCTTGTATTTACTTTCAAATAAACTGCCGGTCAAAAGAAAATAATATCCCTTCGAGTAAAATTTTTCGACGGTCAATTCCAAGCCATAATTCAAGCCCTCACCTTCACTTTTCAAATTGGCTACATTTGGACTATTGAAATCTGCTCCAAGATTTAATGCTGAAAAAGCCGAAGATTGGATTTCGACCGGTGCATTGTACAAATATTGATAGTAAGCTTCGGTCTTTATCCTAAAGTCAGAATTAAACGTTACATCGTATGCCATAACACCATGAATGGCTCTGGTAAAATCTAAATTTTTATTCGTTTCTACTCTATTGCCCAAGGTGTCCGAACTGCTGGCGAAATAAACATAGAGTGGCTGTAACTGACTATGCATACCTCCACCAATACTTACATGCTGCTTTTCAGTTAACTCAATCTTCAATCCAAATCTTGGTTCAACAGAATATTTATCATTTAATAAAAAGTATTGCGAATTTATTCCTGATACAAAAGTTGTGTTGTTATTTACACGATATTGCCATTGGAAATTGGCTCTTGCCATTGATGTCATTCCCGAATAATCTCTTAACACTGTAAAAGTATTAACGCCAAATAGCACATCAGAACTGTCAACAAACAAGGTGTTATAAATATCGTAATACGCTCCGACACTAAAATAATGCCTGGAATTCACTTTTTTATGGAATGTTGTATTAGCAGAATAGATTACATTTTGTGTTGTATTACGGTATTCCGGTTTTTTATTATCAATGGTTGTAAAATTGGTATCTATTCTGTCCGCCTCTATTTTATTATACTGCCCACTTAAACCAATATTTGTCTTAATAAAGGCATTATTCTTAAGCAAAAGCATATGTGAAATGCCACTTGAACCAATATTTGACCTAAAATAAGTATCCCGTGCGCTATAACCATATAAATCCTGTCCTTCTTCCTTATCTTTTTCAAGCAACGCTATATAACTCAACCCACCAATTCCCCAAAAAGAAAACTTACCTGCTTTCTCTGTTTTAAAATCTGTTTTGAAAGTTATATCTTGATATTGTGGCACAGCAGCTCCGGTTCCGAAATCAATATTTAATGCTTTAAAAACAGAGAGCGTTGAGTAGCGATAATTAAACATATAAGTTTTTGTTCCTGATTTTGAAAGCGGTCCTTCAGCGCCCAATTCAAAACCATTAAATCCCAGCTGTCCAACAAACTCATGTTTTTCGTTATTGCCATCGCGCATTCTTAAATCGAAAACACCTGCAACGGCATTAGCATAATCAGCCGGAAAAGCGCCTGAAAGAAAATCAGAATTGGAAAGCGTATTATTATTTAAAATACTTATCGGTCCGCCGGTTGATCCAGCATTACCAAAATGGTTAGGATTTGGGATATCTATACCGTTCAAACGCCACAAAACACCTAGGGGAGAATTTCCTCTAATAATAATATCATTTCTTGAATCATTGG
>JBFWYJ010000304.1:0-4460 GCA_050186555.1 Bacteroidia bacterium | reverse complement strand
AATTTGTCAAGGGCGTTGAAAGCTGGGCTTCGATGGGAATACTGAGAACCTTTGAATATTCTCCTGATAATATTCATTACAATAATTTCAATAAAGATGGAGAATTAATTATTAAAGGCTATACTTTTGATCAGGAAAAAGTTGATAGTGAAAAAGTAGACCCTGGATATATTCCAAGACCGACAAACCAACTTGTTACTTTTGGTTTATTTTTTCAGGATTACATTCCAAGCTTACCCTGGTGTAAATTTAATTTGACACTACAATTTGGGACAGGGTTGCCGTTTGGTCCGCCTACGCACAAACGCTACCAGCAAACCTTAACCATGCCACCATATAGGAGAGTTGATGCCGGATTTGCCTTTAACATTTTAAAAGAGGTTAGAGAAAAGAAATCTAAAAATGTATTTAATCATGTTAAAGATATGTGGTTGTTTTTAGAAGTTTTTAATCTGTTACAAATACAAAACACGGTGTCATATACTTGGGTGCAAGATGTAACCGGACAACGTTATGCGGTTCCAAATTATTTAACCAACAGACAGCTAAATTTAAGGTTACAAATACGATTTTAAATGAAAAAGTATAGTAAAGAAGATATAATGATGTTTGCAAAATTCGTCAGAAAACAATCTGAAGGATTTAATTATTTGCATGAAAATAAATTGAAAGAGTTAATGGCAACATTGGAAGCTATAAGAGATGAAAAAAAAGCATTCAAATATTTAATAGATAATAAACATTTTGAGCTTGCTGCGTTTGTAAATTCTATTTGGGACGATGAGAAAGCATTTAAATTTTTAATCGATGTTAAAGCATTTGATTGGGCAGCATGCTCTAATATTATCAATGGTGATGATTCTGCAATAGAAGCCTTAAAAAGGGCGGGAAAAGAACATTATATTGATCTGGCATATGCAATTCAAAATGTGATTCGAGAGGATGGCGATAGAAATGTAAGTCCAATTGGAATAATTAAAAACATGTTTAACTTTAAAAAAATGTTTGGAAAAGATGAGGATAATTGATACGATACCGCATGAGAGTTTAAGTATTTCAATTTTCTCAATCAATGATAAATATATTGTGAAATTTGAAGCCGGACCAATGGAACAAGCTTTTAAATTTAATACGGCTGAGTTCTCTTCATTAGAAGAACTAAAAAAATTTATTGATATAGCATTTATAGAAGAAACACGCAAACGATTTAATGAAATGTATTTACAAATGACCAATAAAAACAAATCATGATATTATACCATAATAATCGATGCGGTAAAAGCAGAGATGCTTTAAAATTAGTAGAGGAATCGGGAGAAAAATTTGAAGTTAGAGATTACCTTAACAACCCTCCAAGTCAAAAAGAAATAAAAGAACTACTGAGTAAACTCGGACTAAAAGCTGAAGATATTATCAGAAAAAAGGAAAAGATTTTTATTGAGAATTTTAAAAACAAAAAATTAACGGAATCTCAATGGATTAAAATACTTTCTGAAAACCCAATACTTATTGAAAGACCGATATTGATTACAAAAACTAAAGCAGTTATTGGTCGACCGCCAGAATTGGTTAAAAAATTACTTAAATCCTAAAACCTATTACAAGAATGTCATCAACCTGCTCATGCTGGCCTTGCCAGTCTGATAAGGTTTTCTCTAGGATTTGGTGCTGTTCTTCAATAGGAAGAATGCTAATCTTTTTGATTAGCTTTCTGAATCTTCCAACCATGAATTTTTTACCGTTGTAATGACCAATTTGTTCTTGAGAACCTCCAAACTGATCTGCATAACCATCACTAAAAAGATATATAACATCATTTTTCTTTAGTTCCAGTACATGGTTATCGAAATCTTGTACGTCACCAACAAATGTTCCGATTGGAAATTTATTAGCCTTTATTTCTATTAATTCGCCATCTCTAAGTAAGTACAACGGATTGAATGCACCTGCATACTGCAATTCCATTTTCTTTAGGTCTATGCTACATAATGCTAAATCCATCCCGTCCTTTGCTCTGTTTTCATCTTTGTCTGCGTGTAAAGTGCTAACTACAGTTTCACGCATCTGATTTAATATTTCAGCCGGCTTAACTAACGCAGAATTTTTTGAAATATCCTTTAATGCATTATGTCCAACTAAACTCATAAAAGCACCTGGCACGCCATGGCCTGTGCAGTCTACTGCAGAAACATAAATACGATTGTCTTTTTTATCAATCCAATAGAAATCCCCTGAAACAATATCCTTAGGTTTAAACATAACAAATGATTGAGGCAACAAAGATTTAATATATGAGTCTGGTGGTAAAATAGCTTCTTGAATTCTTTTGGCATAAAGGATACTGTCCGTTACCTGCTTGTAAAGCATTTCTAATTCATAATTTTTCGTCTCAATCTCTTCCTTTTGTCTAACAACTTCTTCCGTTCTTTCTTGAACCTTCTTCTCGAGCATTCTCTCATTCTGTGCTAAATTATCACGCATCTTTAGTAAGGAAGAACCAAGTGTGTCATGTTCGCTCAAGGGCTTATAGATGGCATCAAAATTTCCGGAACCCGTTTCTTCTGCAAAACTTGTTGTTCTATGCATTGATTCAATCAATTGACTTAATGCCAAACCCATCTCCCCCACTTCATCACTAGATTCATTAATGCGTTCATTAGGCAATATTCCTTTACCCATCGCCAATAACATGTTCCTCAATTTCTTTACAGGCCGTGTAATAGATTGCGTGGTAAACAAAGCAATTAATACCCCACCAACAACCAACGCTATGCCAAGTAACTTAACAAAGTAATCAAGGAAATTGAATGAGTGAAACATATCTTCTTTCACTTTCTCTGCCGCTTCTTGCTTCGTATCAATTAATTTGTTTAACTCCTTATACAATGCCTGTAAACTTGCCTGACTGTCTTCATATGAAATTCTCGCAATGCTTGTTTTCAGAGCATCTTGATAATCCTCGCTCTCAGTGAGCTGACTCATAATATCAGATTTATACAATCTGAAAATACTCTCAACTCTTAAAAAAATACTCTTAAGCTTCTTTTGCTCTTCATCAGACCAGCTCTTAGAAAGTTCAAGTATTTGATCTTTTTTGTTTGGGTAGTCTTTCTGGATTAACTTTTGTAAATCTTGCCTGAATTCAATATCACTACTGGTTGAGCTGTTAAACATCCATTGGGTGATATAAGTTCCTGAACGTTGAATTAGTAAGTTTAATTCTTTTAATTCAGAAACACTGGGCGCTAATTGTCCAACCACATTAGTGGTTTTACTCTTGCTGTCTGATAATGTTGTTATCGTTAATAGGAAAGCGATTGTTGTAAAGATAATTAACACCGCAAACCCTGCTCCGATTTTTCTTCCAATCGTGAATCTCATTGCCATGTTAATTATTTTTGTTCTTTATCTCCCGAAATCTCAATTTTCAATTCTTTACATTTCTTTTCGAAGTCAGCCATTTTCTGATTTTCGTAAAGTACTCTATAAATATAATACATTGACAAAACGGCCTTAGGATTCTTCTGGTCTTGATTATAGACTTTCAAAATAAATTGCTCTGCTTGTTTAGCCAATTTAGCAGCATTTTCTTGAACTATATCCAAATCATCAATATTTACTTCACCAAATTCAATATTTTGAACCAACTGAGTTGCCTGATTCAAATACATAATACCCATATTCATATTTGCAGAAGCATTTTTAGAATCGGCATCTAGAACTTTCATCAATGCCACTTTCGCTACCTCAAAGGATTTGGTATCTGTCTGATCATTGTTAAATTTAGATGAGAATAAACTACCAACAGCTAAATAATATTCCAGACTCTTCTCCTTAATCAGCGCATCATTTCCTAAAAGTTTCTGTAATTCCACAAACTTAGTAAAGGCAAGATTACTTCTTTCATAATTCAAAGAATCCTGCAATAAAACACCAACAATGTTGTAGTAATGACTGGAAATTGACTGTAGTAGTTTATCATTATTTTGCTTGTATTGCTCATCAGGTTTAAGCGCATAAGAACGTTTTAGTGATGCAACAATCGTATCTCTTAAAGGGTTATCCAGTGATTTCTTTTCTGTTGCCTTATAAAGTTCGAAATACACAAATCCTCGAATTGTCCACGCTTCAAATCGATTTTTTGTTTCCGGGTCAACTACTACACTATCAATGCATATTTGAGCCAACTCAATCTTCTTCTCTCCATACAATGTTTGAGCTCGCATAAGCCTATCCTCCTGCGCATGAAGAATGCCTCTACTCATCGCAGCCAGGACGAAAAACAGAATTTTTAAATATTTAAACATTCTTCCCATTTTTTAATCTACATTGATGGCCAGTGCTTTAAAATCATCATTAGGTTTAAGCCCCGCTTTCAATGCATTATTCTTACTGTATTCAAACTTTTGCTTGTTTTGTACTACCACAAAATTTATACTGGCTCCATGTTTCGCACCATT
>JBFWYJ010000303.1:0-4491 GCA_050186555.1 Bacteroidia bacterium | reverse complement strand
GTTATTCCGAGGGATTGTCTTATGTGTGATCTAAATTCAGAATACAATTTATTTAGTTCATTTGATAGTAATACATCTATATAAATCACACGCTTATCAAATGAGTTGAAGTTTCTTAATTCAACCATAAACGGTTTTGTAATTTCAAATTCCGATACTGCTTTTAATAACTCGCCTTCCTTACTTTCTTTCCATTCAAATGGCCGATGAATGGTTATATGTGCAGGACTTCTTAATGCACCTTTTAAATTAAATTTTTCAAAAATATGCTGCTTAATTGCTTCTACTTCGCTTAAAACGGGCTCCGGCAGTGTAATAGCTATGAAATATTTCTTGTTCAAAGACTGAGGATAAATCACAACAAAAGTCCGTATTTTCTATTAATTTTGTTAGATTAATTCGTACTTCTATGCAAATTATTATTCCAATGGCCGGCAAAGGGAAAAGAATGAGACCTCATACCCTTACAACTGCCAAGCCTTTAATTCCTGTAGGCGGAAAGCCTATTGTTCAAAGATTAGTTGAAGACATAACGAAGGTTTGTGGTGAAAAAGTGGAGGAAATTGCTTTTGTAATTTCTCCGGATTTCGGAAAAGAAATAGAAAATCACCTTATAGAAGTTGCCGCTACGCAAGGCGCAAAAGGAATTATTTGTTACCAAAAAGAGGCATTAGGAACAGCTCATGCCATCATGTGTGCAAAAGATTGTCTCAAAGGAAAGACTGTCGTTGCCTTCGCAGACACATTATTTAAAGCTGATTTTGTTATGGACACCGAAAAAGAAGGTGTCATTTGGGTGCAAAAAATTGAGGACCCTAGTCAATTTGGCGTTGTAAAACTGAACGCCGATGGCGAAATAACTGATTTCATTGAGAAACCTAAAGATTTTGTTAGCGATTTAGCGATTATTGGCATTTATTATTTTAAAGATGGTGACAATTTAAAAAAAGAACTTCAATACCTACTGGATAACAACATTACTGAGAAAGGTGAATTTCAACTAACCAATGCGCTGGAAAACATGAAGAGTAAAGGCATTAAGTTTGTTCCCGGTGAAGTTACCGAATGGCTAGATTGCGGAAATAAAAATGCGACAGTTTATACTAATCAAAGGGTATTGGAATTTGATAGAGGAAAACCAAACTTAAAGCCAGGTAAGTTTTCAAATAATAACAGTGTTATTATTGAGCCATGTTTTATTGGAGATGGCGTTGAACTTAATAATTGCATAGTTGGTCCACACGTTAGTATTGGCATTAAAACTGTAATTTCTAACTCCATAATTCGCAATAGCATTATTCAAAACGGTGCAAAAATATCGAATGTCGTTATTGAAAACAGCATGATCGGTGAGGAAGCTTTATTAAATGGTAAAAGTCTGGATTTAAGCGTCAGCGCTTATTCTCAAATTAATGTCTAGTAGATACTTTAACATATTAATAGTACTAAGTCTATTCTTGCAAAGTTGTTTTTTAGCTAAAAAGAATAAAACTAATGACCCTGAATCTTTAAAACAGAAGCAGTCGGTAGAACTTAACTTCATGGCAAATTATGTTGATGCATGTGCTGCCAGAATGAAAGGTGACTTTAAAAAAGCTTTAACCCTTTTTACAGAATGCAATACTTTAATGCCCGAAAATATTCCAGTAAAATATGAATTGGCAACAGTAAGCAAATTACTGAATATTAACGACCAGGCAATAAAATTCTCTGAAATTTGCGCCAAAGCGGATCCTAAAAACGAATGGTACAGAATAATCTTAATTGACAGTTACAGGGCTGTAGGCGATTTTAAACAGGTTATAAAATTGGAAGAAAAATTGGTAGACGACTTTCCATACAAACCTGAGTTTAAAGAGAATCTGGCATTAGACTACGCATATATCGGTCAATATCACAAATCATATGAAATTTATAATGAATTGGAAAAAACGTTCGGCATTAATGAACAACTTACTCTAAATAAAATCAAATTACTAGAAAGAGAAAAAAAGTTCGGAGAAATAGAAGGAAACATTTTGAAATTAGTTGAGACAGATAAAACCAATACTAGATACCTTTTATATCTGGCGGAACATTATGACAATATTCACCAGTCTGAAAAAGCTTTTAAAATTTACAGTCAAATCCTTGAAATAGACCCAACGCATCCAACCGTTCATTTGGCGCTAAGTGACTTTTACAAATCAAAAAACAACGATGAGAAGGCATTTGATGAATTAAAGCTGGCTTTTCTTAATGCTGAACTTTCAGCAGGAATTAAATACCGAATTGCAAATGCGTTTTTTGAATCTTCGCTTAAATACCCTGAAAGCCCTATTGGTAAACAATTTGATGAATTAATTCAAATTATGTTGCAAGTACATCCTTCTTCTCCGGAAGCAAATACATTATATGGTGAATATTTAATGTCTGTTAATGATTATTACAAAGCTTCCGGTTACTTCATTAAATCCTTAGCTAAGGAAAAAAATGATTACCAAACCTGGGAAAAGCTTATTAAATGTGATAAACGCACTAGAAGCATAGATTCACTCGAAAAACACAGTGCATTAGCCATGGAAAACTTCCCTAATCAACCTGTATTATATCTCTACAATGGCATGGCTAATATTGACCTTAAGAACTATAAGAAGGCGATAAACTCATTAAGAGATGGCTTAGAATTTGTAATTGATAATAATTTAATGATGACTGATTTTTACATATTGCTCGGAAAATCATATCACTATAACAAAGAAGGCAGTAAGAGCAATCAGGCCTTTGATAATGCATTAAAAATTAACTCAGATAATAAAGAGGTTATCAATACATATGTAAATTGCTTACTTCAAAGAAATGAAGATCTTGACAAAGCAGAAAAATTGGCACAAAAAAACATCACCCTAAACCCTGCTAATGCAGAATTTATGAAAACACTTGGGCTTGTATTAGTGAGGCAAAAAAAAGCTGATGAGGCCATTAAGTGGTTGTTAAAGGCGAATCAGGAAATTTCGGATTCTGAATTATTAGAGTCATTGGGAGATGCGTATCTCCTGTTAAACAATAAAGATAAAGCCAAATACTATTGGAATGAAGCGATAAAAAAGGGTGGAAATATCGATTCATTAAACTCAAAAATTAAACTGTAAAATTGAACTTGCTTAAAAATAATATTTATTCACTCCTTCTGTTATGCGCAATAATCCTGTCTGGAAGCGCTTGTAAACATAAAAAGAAACTGGAAAAACCGGTAATAATTGTTGATGGTGCAAATGATACATTAGACATTAAATGCAAGTTAGATTTTAAGAACTCAAAATCTTTGACACGTCATCTATCAGACGCAGAATTAAAATACGATTGGCTTTATGTTAAATCAAAAGTGAATACCATTTTCGAAAATGAAGACAAAACTTTTGATGCAAAAGTTAGGTTAAGAAAAGATAGTTTAATGTTGGTTACTATTGAATTGCTTTCAATTGATTTCGCAAAAATTCTTATCTCTACTGACTCCATAAAAATGGTAGATTATTACCATAAAAAATATTTTGTTGGCGACTATAATTATATTAATAATTTGTTTAATGCCGATTTAGATTTTGATGTCATACAATCTGTTATTATAGGAAATAGTGCTGAATTCTTTCATGAAGATGAAAAATTAAAACCTGTAACAGATAGAAAAAACTGTCGTTATAAATTAAGCACTATTAGAAAACACAAAATTAAAAGGATAGAAAAAGGTAAAGAAACAATAAAAAAGGCTCTTCAGATTATAAGTCTTGACCCAAAGACTTATAAAATTATAGAAAATGAATTTTATAAACCCACAACAGAACGCAGATTCGTTGCCGCCTACAGCGATTTTAAGCAAAATGACAGCATTTATACACCACACAGTGTTGATATTGACATTAAGGCTGAGAAGGAAATGAAGATTAAAATTGATTATGTTCGTATTGAAATTAATGAGCCGCAAAAGTTTCATTTCAGAATACCGCCCAAATACGACCCTATTGAGATTAAACAAGAATAGGCTGATATTATTATTTTCCTTTTTTCTTATCACTATCTTATCAGTAAAAAGTCAAACTGCCTATATTGATAAAAAAAATCAGTTAGAATCTAAAAAGAAAAGGTTAAGTCAAGAAATTAAGGAGCTAAATGCCATGCTTAATTCTACAGCAACCGATAAGAAAAATTCACTTGGTAATCTTAATTCATTAAACTTAAAATTAGAAAAACGCACCCAATTAATTAACACTATTAATGCAGAAGTAGCCTTTCTTAATAAAAAGATTGAGCTAACTTTTACCGAGATTGAAATCTTAAAAAACAACTTAACAAAATTGAAAAATGAATATGCCAGAATGATACAAGCAGCCCAAAGACAACAAGATGTGTTTAATAGGTTGATGTTTATTTTCTCGTCTACCAGCTTCAATCAAGCAGTGTTAAGATTAAAGTATATAGAACAGTATTCTTCATTTAGAAAAAAACAAGCTGAAG
>JBFWYJ010000302.1:0-4494 GCA_050186555.1 Bacteroidia bacterium | reverse complement strand
GCCCCAAGATGAAAGATTAATATTGTTAAAAAAGAAGTTTATGGCAACCGGAGACAAGTACGGATAAATACCATTTCTTACTTTAATAGAGTGAATGTTGTTTACAAACTCAAATTGTCTGGATGCGGGATTATACTTTACGAAATTGTAATTATCATTCTTAAATTGATTAAAGTGAGCTTGCGACCAACCTCTTTTGGTATCAATTGTTTGGAAAGAACTCTCCTTCCATCTAAAACTGTTTGATGGTGAAACAGAATCCTTTGAAACTCTCCAGAAATACACCGTGCTATCTGCAAAGGGTATGTTTACCGTCCATTGAATAACACCACCTGAACTTGTAACTGAATAAGTTTGTATTGGATTAATAAATTTGTCGTTTGTGTCGAGTTGTAAAACATAATTTGAAACAGGTGCAAATGGATCCGAAGTCGATGCTTTTAAAACAATCGTGTTCGTTTTAGGAACAATCGCGTATTGATATGGGTAAACCGGTATAACGTCATTTCCTTTGATAAAATAGTCGACAGTATTATTGGTACTGTTATTAGATTCTATTGACTCCTGTATTTCATTGAAGTAGTCAAGCTTTACTTTAAATCTATTCAATCCGATGCCTCTATAAAAATCAATCGGCATATAAAATTTTAAACTGTCTTTGGAATAAGGTGCAGTCACTTCAAATAAATAGTTGGTAGAATCTCCATTCGGAAAAAAACGTTCAATTCTCAAAAACAGTGAATCTTTAACAGCCATTCCAATATTTGAGTATTTGATTGCAATTCCTAACGAGTCTGGATAAGTCTCAATATCGAAACTCACATCTTGATTATTTACTTTATAATCCGGTAGGGTACCAACTGAAATTTTTATAGCTGGATCTCCATGCAAACTAAAATCAAAACTTGTGTAACGAGTGATAAGATCGAAACTAATTGATGTTTTTTCGGCAGCATATTTTATTACGTCTCCAATCCCTTTGTTGTATCGCTTGTAAGAAAGGGCATCATAAAAATTAGTTGTGAAATAGTGAAGCGCGTTAACGTAGCCAGAAGATGTTGTTGATAGAAAACCAATCGAGCCTTCCTGTGGTGCAAACACAAACTTTTCACTTACAGATTTGTCGCCAGGAATAAAAATATCTCCGGAGTAACACGAGTTTGCTACAACAAAAGGATATTTGTTGGTATTATTATACAATGTGGGGTCATCAATTGCCTGGTCAAATCCGGCACTAGATCCATGTCCGAAAAAAGTTATAAGGGACGCGCCATTTTTTATCAATTCTTTTATGCTATCACTAATAACATACTGTATGGGTGATGTAGAATTTTTTTGAAAACTATGAACCTCGGCGCCGATTAAAGTATCCTGTATTGTTGCCTTATAAGTGTTCATATAATTTGACAATACAAGTGTAAGTTGAGGCGTGTCGCCTCCGATAAAATGCAACACCTTCTTTTTCCACTCCTGTTCTCCTGTAGCCAATTCCAATTGCTGCACTTTGGTTAAATAATTTGTTACTTCAACATTATCGGTGGCTGCTATTCTTCCTATTGGAATTTCCTGATAAGAATTCAAAGTATTTGTTATCCCGGCTGTTAAGAGGTTGTCACTTGAGGGATAGCCCATGGTTGGTATTAAATTATACTGTTGATTGGCAGGATACAAGTTTTGAATTTGCACTCCTTTTCCAATAAGTAAAACGTATTCCGGTGGTGTACTAAGACTATCGTGTAAAAAGCGAATAAAATTTCTTATTGCCTGCGGGTGTTTCGGGATACCATAACCAAATTGATCATAGATTGCTTCAACATTTGCTTTAATAACATTATAGCCACCACCTGAGCCTGATGCCCGGTATTGTCGATATTGTTCAGCAGAAGCAGCTAACTTATTATTATATATCAGCACAAATGGTTTATTGAGGGCTGCTGAATTATATTTAGTAAAAGTAGAATTATTGTTAACGTCTATAAGATTTGTTACCGCAATTGTATTCGATTCCGAGCAAATAACAACTTCCTTTCTTGAACCACTGTTGGGAACTACCAGTCTTGCATTTCCGCCTAAAATGAAAGCGGGAATTTTCTTGTTGTTCGTTATGTCGTAAGCAATCAAATTTCCTGTGGAGCCAGGGTTAGGATTAGAGAACAAAAAACTTGCCTTCGTATTGCTTGTTGCATCATCAATAGCCACTACAGACAACAATTGATTGTCAAGGGTGTTTATTTTTGGGTAATAAAATTCAAATGAATGAAGTATCGTCTTGTTATTGAATGAAGTGAACGAGGGGTTACTTACCGAAGCGATGCTAAACCCGGAGCTTAAACCAAAGCTCTGATTATCTAGCACTGTGTTTGTATTAATTGCCGCATGAGATTTGAAAAGCGTGTCTGTTATTGTTAATACGGAGGAATTGAAATCTGTGTATGTTATTCTGATTTGATGATCTAAACCAAAGTTGAGTTGCTCGCTGGCGCCAGAGTAATTTATATTTACATATGAGGGTAGGGGAGTATTTGTGTAAACATTAAGGGAACCAAATGGTATATTAATAACATTTCCTTTGGTGATAGGCGAGCCATAAGCTTCTGCTTGTGTATAGCGGGCGTCGCTGGCGGAATTATACGCGTCGATTACATAATTGTAATCAGATTTTGTTGAATAAAACAGGTGCTTGTAATGATAGTTACTAATAGGGTAATTGGCAATAGTACTATCAGTTTCCTCAGTAATATGTTTTGCACTGGCTGTATTTTTATAGGTGAGATATGCGTATAAGGTATCATTAAAAAGCGGAGCGTAAGGATTGGGATTATACTTTATGGCTGTATAAATAAGTGAATCAAATCCCCTCCTATAATGAGACGCATAAAATTCTATGTAGTCATCTGTATTAAAAAGATTATCTGTTTCACCTTTAACGTAAATGGAATGTTCTTGTCCTTTAATATAAAGATGGAAATTTTTAGGATTTAATGTACTTAGAGAAAACTTTTGGGCTATAGTAGCAGAATCTATTCTATAAACGCCTTCTTTGTATATTGGAAACTTATAGTAAATAGATGTATAATCTACCCACTCATTGCCATAATTTTGAGAAAACAAACCAATGCTGTTGTATACTAAAAGAAAGAGGAAGAAAAATCTTTTTAAAGACATTACTTAGTTTTCTTATTGAAATCAATTTTCAGAGAAAAGATGTTTGAATAAAGTGCAATTGAACGGTCACCAATATCAGTTAAGGCATAATCCAATGTAAATATTCTGTATTTCAAACCCACACCAATATTAGGTTGGAAAGTTGTAATCTTTTTACTGCCGATAGGGTCAAATTGTTTTTGGATATTTCCAAAACCGCCCCTGATGAACACAAAACCTTTGTAGCCAATCTCTAAACCAAATGCCGGCTCCATGCTCCAATAATCACTTTTTATTACTGTATTTCTTAACCCGTCAAATGTGTTTATTAAATTTAATTCTCCATTTAAACTTATTCTTTCTTTCCAAACTAAGTATGTTTTAGAAACACCCAGTATTAATTTTGGCAATGTAACTTCCAATGAGCTGGAAGGTATTTCATTATTGGTTTGTACAAAAACTGCTTTTTGTTCATCCGTCAAATTATAGCTCCAGGCATTAAACGTTCCGGTTATGTCTCTACCTAAAACTCCAAATTCCCAGCCTTTGTAATTGTATTTAGCTCCGGCATCCAGTCCAAAACCCCATGCACCACCAAATTCACCTAATTTTCTGCGTATTATTTTAAAATTTCCTCCAAGTTCAACTCCCTTTAATGAAGGAATTACTCTTGCATATGATAACAAGGCCGCAAAATCCACAGCATTAAAGGTTTTAATGCGGCTATAATCAACATTTCCATTAGCATCAACCAGATCTAATGTGTTGGGTATATTATCTACCCCAAAACGCAAAATGGTTAATCCAGCAACACTATTCGAATCAATTCTTTTGCTAATTCCAATAAAATCATACTTAGCAATACCGGCAAAGTACTCCGCATGCATTAGCGCCACCTCCAAATCGTTGGATTGTTTAATTAATCCGGCAGGATTCCAGTATCCGGCATAGGCGCCTGAAGCACTTGCAACCCCCGTATTACCCATTCCCAAAGAACGTGCGCCTACACCAATATTGAGAAATTCGTTACTATACTTGGCAATTTGGCTATAACCAGCACCCGTAAGTAGTAATGAAATAGAAAGTCCTAAATACTTAAGTCTCATTGTTATAAAAATACTCGTTTTTAATGCAATTATCGAATATTTAGAACGATTTTTTTAGCTCTTTATTATTGAAATCTTTAGCAAATTTTAGAGTAAATATTCTTGCACCAAAGGCATTCATATGTAAATGGTCAATGAACAAATTTCTGTTATTACAAAAGCTGGTAGAATAATAATTCCAAGGTTCTAAGTCTCTTAACTTTAAAAATGCATCAAATTTTTGATAGATTTCTCGAGGGTCTTT
>JBFWYJ010000301.1:0-4505 GCA_050186555.1 Bacteroidia bacterium | reverse complement strand
AACATGATCAAAATTCCCTTTTAACAAATTAAGTTCAGCATCAAAGTTTACACTTGCATCCTCAAGGCTTGAATCAAGAAGTTTTTTATATTTTTCTCTTAATTCATCCATAGCTTTATAAATAAGCTCTTTAAAATCAAAAGCAACACGCTCGTTTTCTGCCGGGCTAATGCTTTTATCCCAAACTGTCATCAGGGGCTCAAATAACGAAGTATCAAGTTTATTTACTTCTTCATTGTATTTTTCTGAGACAATGTCACGAAAGAATTGATTTCTGGAGCCTAAATCATTGAACAAATAGTCGTGTTTAATTTTTGGTTTAAAAGCTTTTCGGATATTCCTTAAGTGCCCGATCATTTTCTCTCTCGTTTCTTCATCTTTAAAAAAAGTTCGGCATGTTTTCAATAATTCTTCTCCTAATTTATCAAGCCGCACTTTGAATTGTTCATATTGAAAAACATTTTCTAAATCGTTTATATATTTTCTATACTCCGGTTTCATTTTCAATTCCGCTTCAAGATTAGATTTGAGAATAGAAAATCGTGCATTATAAATGGCTTCATCTCTGGCAATGTCTGCAGCTACTGAATAATTTGCTCTTGTATTAGTAATTCCACGGCCAATTATTTTGTCTTCTTCATTGATGATTACTGCTTTAGATGTCGTTGAGCCAAGGTCAACTCCGAGGTAATATTTATACATTTTGTCTTATAATTTAGTTCTTAATTATGCTGTTGCTTCTTCATTAGACAGGATAGTTTTACGCTGTTCAAGCATCTGGAAATATGATTCCAATCGATTTTTAATATTTGCATAAGAGAAGTAACGCGGATCAACTAAATCACTTTCAATAAAGCCAACAGGAATTCCTGTACGCTGTTCAATCTGGCGCATAATCATTAACTGTCCGGCCGAAAATGAATTGCAACTCTTTATAGAGTTAATGAGGAATCCATCTGCCTGGTATTCCTTTGCATATTTTTCTATTAAATCAACCCGCTGTGGTAAATTCATATTGGTATAACAACCCATACAATACCTGGAAAGGCTTTCAAGTGGTTGATTCGGATCATGGCGAAACCCTAAGTCGTATACTCCGCCTACTTTAGTATACGTAGATGCAACGATAACCGCTCCCATATCATAAAAAATTTTCCAGAATTCGCGAAAGTTAGTCCAGTTGGGCGGCCCCTCCATTACCAATCGAAATTTTTCTTCTTTCAGTTCACCCTCAGGTGTGATTGGCCCAAGGCCAAGTTTTATTCTTTCCTGAACTTCGTTCCATAATTCTGAGTAATAATTTAATGCTTCCTCCGTCCCGCGGAAGGCGGTAAAGATTGGTCCGATATAATATACACCGGCAAAATAGGCATCAATGGGGCTTGGCTTTCTTTTTGCACTTTCCAAGACTTTAACTAAAAGATCTTCTGACTTTGCAGAATTTTCCATCATTCTGGAAAGTAGTGCAGGATCATATTTTTGGCCAGATACTTTTTCCATTTTCGGAATAACTTCTTCCTTTAATTGTTTTACCATGTAATCCACTTGCTCCTGCGTAATTTTTCCATCCTCCTGGTAAGGAGTATGTAACATGGCCACCGGGACACCAGGGTATAATCGTTCAAGATTTTCAAACCACTTCAAAAATGTGAAGCAACCTGTATAACTGAGTAAAAGCAAATCGGGCGGGGGAAGTTTTTCACCCGTGGGTCCGATGTTTCCATTTAGCATCATGCCAATGTCACACTTTACATAAGTACATACGTCCTCCGAAAACCCTATTTTTTCTGCATCACGGATAAAGGCGCCTGATTTTTTTCTCATGCCCGACTGGAGTGCATTTATTTCAGGATAAACAGGAAGCATATCGAAAGAAAGGATTAGCTCTGTAAGATTCCCCGGAACAAAAGTGTAAACCACTTTTTTGCCGATTTCCTTCGCTTTACTAAGATCATTAAAAAGTTTTGCGAGCATGTCCTTTTGAATCACCATACTCTTTTCTTTAAACACTTCTTTAGTCTCTGCCATATTGTTGAAATATTTATTGCTTATTGACTTACGCCCATAGTTTTATTGAATCTGAAAAAGTACCGGCTTGTTCTTTTATTACTTTAAACTGTCCGGTATTTTCGTGATATTGAAAGTTGATGTGTGGAATTCCGGCTGCATCACATTCCTTTTGCATCTCAGGGCGGTCAAGCAAGGCCGGGTCACAAAAACTTGCAGCTGAAAATATTATTCCATCGGCCTTTCTGCTTTTTGCCTGTGTAACCAATCTTTTTCCTCTTGGGTTTCCAACATCGTAGTAGGCCGATGAAAATGTACTTTGATTTACATAAGCTAAAGTGAGAGCTTCTAAAGGATTATCTGAATCATCCTTGATATCACCAATAATCCACCTGGATCCAAGCATAAAATCGTCATCCACAATATAGCAACCTGCTAATTCAATGGATTTTATTAATCCTATTGGCGGCTGTTCACAGAATGAACCTGAAATCACAACACGGATATTATCCATTGGCTCTCCGCGTTCATTCTGGATATGTTCTAAAACTTGTTTCAAAATTTCGTTATGTTCTTCCACGGGCATAACAATCCCGGCACGTAAAATATGATACGTTTCAACAGCAGATAATCTCCAGGGAAATTCTTGCCTGATATCATAAATATCTTCAATAAGCTTGCGATTAATATTATACAAGCGAATAGAATTGTTAAGCGATTTATTGTCCGGGCTTACTCCATTCACTTTGTTCATATCCTCCATTATCTTTTCCATTTCCTGTCTGTAAAAAACTCCGCCAATAAGTGGATCAAAGTTTTGAGGATAATCGAAGTAACGCTGAAACTTTCCTTTATTAGCAAGTTTATACATGCCAGACAGGTTGCGAATACAGTCGCATATGGCAGGAAACATAAATCCATCAAAATTATCCAGGTTTTTATCCAGTGCCATTTCTATCACTCCGCGGGGAAGATGGCAGATGTAAGATTGATAATAAGCATCGCCCTTGATGATTTGTTTGCGATCGCCGGCTCCCATTATTCCTACCGGCAGTCCGTTGGAAGCGTGAATTATTTCGCGGGGAACATAAATAGGAAGATAGCCAACAAGAATCCTGTCGGAATTTCTTGCTTTCCATTTTTTTGCGTGTTTAAAATTCAAGTCAAAGGCAGTCTCTTCGCAAGAGGTAAGAAGCTCTTCTAATGATAGCATTACGTTTTTGTTTTGGACAAAATAACTACTACACTGTAAATTAAACTATGATGGGTATCATACTTTTCTTATTCTAACAACAATAGTTTTGTTATGAATTAAATTCTCCATGAATCAGATTGTAGGAGTGCTTATTCTTGCCGGCGGAAAGTCGGAACGAATGTTTTTTCCTAAATCTTATTTAATCTATAAAGGCAAAACATTTCTTGAAAATATAGCAGAAGGATATTTTAACGCAGGAATAAGGAATATTTGTTTGGTAATAAGAAGGGAGTATTGTGAAGGAGAGTGGAAGCAGTATTTTAAAATGGCGAAACCCTTTATTTCGACCATCGAAAAAACAGACTCTTCTCAGGGAAGGTCCCAATCTTTAAAATTGGGATAGAAGAATCTATTAGACGTGAGTTTTTGCTTTATTCATAACGTTGATAATCCATTTATAGATAAGGAGGTTGTGGAATGTTTATTTAGAAATAGGAACTCGTACGGATATACAATTGTTCAACACGAAGGAAGAAGAGGACATCCGTTGTTGATTTCTCAAAAAATAATTCGTAAGATAACTACGATGGAGAATAAGGATTTTAATCTTAAAGATATCCTGATGGAGTTTCCCAAGCGAATAGCTGACGTAAGTAGTAAAGAAGTGCTTTTGAATATAAATACCTCCGAAGATTATGAAAAAAATATTATAAATGCATAATGATACAATAGGGTTGAACCACAAATAAAATATCTGATTGAATTGTATTTATGATAAAATAACAGAAGCGCTGAGGTACAATAAAAACATTGCGCTTTGCACTGTTGTAAGCACAAAAGGAAGTACACCCAGGAAAATTGGGGCGAAGATGATTGTACATACTGATGGAAAAATTTACGGAACTATTGGCGGTGGGGAATTGGAAAAGAGTGTGATTAAAAATGCGTTAGAAGTAATAAATGGAAAGCAGCCTAAATTTTATCGCCACGATTTATTGCATCAGCATAATATGTGTTGTGGAGGCACCGTAGACATTTACATTGAACCTATAATGAGAAAAAACAGACTATACATTTTTGGTGCAGGCCATACAGGGCAGGCGCTTGCAAAATATGCGGTTGATTTTGATTTTGAAATTATATTAATTGATGAACGAAAGGAATACATTAATGAGTGTACACTTAACGCCGTCAATAAAATGAATCTTCCATTTCAAAAAGCACTCCATGTTCTTTTTTTTGATGAGACAACTTTTATTTGCATTATGACACATAGCCATCCGGTTGATAGAGATATCCTTGC
>JBFWYJ010000300.1:0-4513 GCA_050186555.1 Bacteroidia bacterium | reverse complement strand
CATTATCACAGAACTAGTTTGTGTCGTACTCCAAGAGTAAGTTGTAGCGCCTTGAGCAACGAGTGTTGCTGTACCTCCCGTACAAATGGTGGTGCTATTTGCTGTTAGAGTTGGCGTAGGATTTACAGTCACTTGAACTGTTTTTGTTTTAATACACGTTCCTAAGGATGCATTCACAGAATAAATAAAAGTACTTGAAGGTGTTACTGTTGCGCTTGTACCTACAATTGATCCCGGATTCCATGTGTAGCCGCTTGCGCTACCTGTTACAGTAAGGGTTGCATTATCGCCTGAACAAATTGGTGTTGTTACTACAGGCGTAAAGTCATAACCATTGGTTAGTTTAAATAATTGATTACTATAATTGTTTATTGTGTAGGTATCAGCAACAGCATTAACTGTAATTACTTTTACATTAAATCCATGAGAAGCATTGGTCAAATTACTTATTTGCGGGAAGGTGATGTTGGTAGAGGTATTCGCTGCTAAATTACCAACCCAGTTTAATGTTTGTGTATTAACGCCATCAACATTATAGGTAAATGTTGCTGCGGTAATAGCATTAGAACCCATATTGTGGACTTTGATTGTAGGAATAATAAAGTTATCGCAATTGATTACCTGAGAATAGGTTGGGGAAACAATGTTTGAAATTGCTAAGTCGTTTGTGGCAGACGGCAAATTGCAAACAGTAGAAGTTAACAAGGACGCTCTATAAACTGAATTTGCCATAATAACCTGTGCACGGTGCATTTGATCAAGGGTAAACAGCTTCATACAATTATCGTTCACGTAATCCATAAAGTTCATGAACATCTCGCCGTTAGGTCCGTTAGAACATGAAATTTTTGGAAAAGAAGGGCAGTTGAAATTGGATGATTGTTGCGTTGGCGTATCATTACAAAAATCATTACCGCAATTTGAGTCGCCCCAAACATGTCTTAAGCCAACCCAGTGACCCACTTCATGAGTTGCAGTTCTTCCTTTGTTATATTGAGCATTGGTTGAACCTGTTCCAATACTGCCAAAGTAATTTCCTCCAATTACAATTCCATCAGTTGTTGCAGATCCGTATGGTCCGCCTAAGCCTTGTATTCCCGTAGCTCCCGGATTAGGAAACGTTGCGTAACCTAAAAGAGTACCTCCCAGATTTAACACCCAAATATTAAAATATCTTGAAGGATCCCAAATAGAATTGGCTTTAATTGTGTTATCAATATAACTGGTATTTGAATAAGGAGGTGCGCTCCAACCCTTTGCTACTCTGTTAATCCTGTCTATTCCTGGCTCAGGCATTACGCCACCGGTTGGGTTTACAACGGCTAAACAAAAACTGATTTTAAACTTCCCTAATAAAGGTTTAAATACGGACGGGATTGTTGAAGTGTCTGCATTCAAACCATTAAAATCTTTGTTTAATATATTTATTTGGTCCTGAATTTGTGCTGCATTTAAATTATATCCGGAGTTAGCAGAAATACTATTAACTGCTTCATTATTGTGCACTACATGAACAACAACTGGAATTGTATAGTAAGATTGAGTTGAACTTTCCTGACCTTTACCCGGACCACTTTGCATTTTTTCTTGTAACCAAGTCTCAAATTGTTGAGGCAACATTCCTGTACCACACCCTCTACCTTGCTGTTCTATTTGACTACTATTTTGATTGGCATTATTAAACTGCGCAACCAAAGAAGAATTGAATGCTAAAATGAACAATATAGAAAACAATGATGTAAATTTTTTTACCATATTTTTTTGCTTTACTTAAAATTAACCTAAGAACTGCTCTTTCGCAATGAAATACCACCAACATTCATGATATTACGACTAAATAGGTGTTTTACACGACGAAACATTGATGCGTAAGCATGAATAAATCGTTTTAGTCGATAAGAAAGTATCAGGTATTTGGTACTTTTACATCATGAAACGCGTTGGCTTGTTTTTTGGTTCATTTAATCCTATTCACATTGGTCACTTAGCCATTGCCAACTATATGTATTCGTTCACCGACCTGGATGAAATATGGCTTGTTATTTCGCCGCATAATCCATTAAAAAACAAAAGCACTTTACTACACCATTCTCAAAGATATTACATGGTTAATATTGCTATCGAAGATTCTCCGTTTCTTAAAGCAAGTAGTGTAGAGTTTGATTTGCCTCAGCCTTCTTACACAGTTAATACATTAGCGCATTTAAAAGAAAAATATCCTAACGTTTCCTTTTCCTTAATTATGGGAAGCGATAATTTAAATTCCTTTCATAAATGGAAAAACTTTGAATACATTCTGGATAACTACAACATATACATCTATCCTAGACCTGGAGAAATACCAGATCAATATATCAATCACAAAAACGTGATTATTACACAAGCGCCTCACATGGACATTTCATCATCATTTATTAGAAAAGCAATAAAAGAAAAAAAGAATGTTCAACACTTTCTTCACCCGGCGGTTTGGAACTTCCTAGATGAAATGAATTTCTATAAAAATTAAGGCAAGCGCAATTAATTCGTATATTTAAAACTTGTTATTTAATATGGCTTGTAACGGTTGCACAACAGGAAGAGGAAATTATAATGACACCACACAGACGGTTCCGGCCGGTTGTGGAAGCAATGGTTCATGTGGCACTTCAAGTGGCTGTAATAAGCTGAATGTTTTTGATTGGCTAGGTAATATGAATTTACCCGAGGGTCAAAAACCATGCGCAATAGTAGAAATTAGATTCAAAAATTCCAGAAAAGAATATTTTAACAACGTACACAATTTCTCTCTAAATGTAGGTGATGTTGTTGCAGTAGAAGCTGCTCAGGGTCATGATATTGGTGTTGTGTCGCTTACAGGAGAATTAGTAAAGTTACAGTTAAAAAAGAAAAACATTTCTGAAGGAGAAGAATTCAAAAAAATATACAGAAAAGCAAAAGACACTGATATTGAAAAATGGAAAGAGGCTCAAAGCCTTGAAGTGTCTTCAATGTATAAGGCCCGTACAATTGCTCTCAGACTTGGTCTACAAATGAAATTAAGTGACGTTGAGTATCAAGGAGATAAAACTAAAGCTATTTTCTATTACACAGCAGATGAGCGTGTAGATTTTAGAGAATTGATAAAATTATTAGCTGAAGAATTCAAAGTTAGAATTGAAATGCGGCAAATCGGTGCCAGACAAGAGGCTTCAAGACTTGGCGGGATAGGTGCATGTGGAAGAGAGTTGTGCTGCAGCACTTGGCTAACAGATTTCAGAACGGTTTCGACAAGTGCAGCACGCTATCAACAACTGTCGCTAAACCCACTAAAATTAGCCGGGCAGTGCGGTAAATTAAAATGCTGTTTGAACTATGAGTTAGATGCCTATGTTGATGCATTAAAAGCATTTCCAACCTTAGACAACAAACCACTTCAAACAATGCGTGGTGATGCCATTCATCAAAAAACCGATATATTCAGAAATGTGATGTGGTTCTTTTATAGAAATGAACCTAATTCAATATTTCCTGTTAAATCAGAAGACGTAAAGCGCGTACAAGAATTAAATAAAAAAGGGGAGAAGCCTGAAGATTTTGTACAAGCAGTATTCGAAAATAAAGTAAAAGAAACAGAAGATAAACCATTTGAAAACCTAGTTGGGCAAGACAGCATCACGCGTTTTGATAAACAAAAATCCGGTGGAAACAGAAAGAAGAAAAAAACTAAAAACAATTCAGATTCTAGGAAACCACAGAGCAATCAAAACACCAAAGCATCACCAAATAACTCAAACAGTCCAAACAATAAACCTAAACACAAAAAAAAGTTTCACAAGAAAAACCCTAATAATCCGCCTAAGAATAATAAACAATAATTTGAATCGTGTTTTCTTCATATTTGGATTGTGTTTAACCCTTGTCTCTTGTAATAGAAATATTGTATTTACGGAATATAAGGAAATCAATAACCAAGAATGGTTTGCTAAGAACCCTGTTCAATTTGAAGTTCAAATAGAGGATAACATTAATTTTCATAATATCTCTTTGAAGATCCGTCATGCAGACAGTTATCCTTACAGCAATCTGTTTTTGTTTGTTTCCACGAGCTATCCTGATGGCAAAACGCTAATCGATACAATGGAAGTAATTTTAGCGAATAACAAAGGTGAGTGGATGGGCAACGGAACGGGTGACATTTTTGATTATAAAATTCCAATCAAAAAAAATGTGAGATTTCCTCAAACCGGCAAATATCTTTTTAGCTTTCAACAAGCCATGCGAACTGATCCTCTTCCTTTAATTATGGACGTAGGATTTGAAGTTGAGAAAAGTAATTAATCATTTATTACAATACTTACCTCATCTACATCTCCATTCATAGGCGGGCGTAGCTTTTTGATTTCAACTTTTAATTTATTAATGCCTTTAATTTCATCTCGTATAGCTTCGTGAATGCGCTTGCCAACATGTTATATTAACTTAGAACGAATACTCATTTCTCGTTTTACAACATTATAAACGTCACAATAAT
>JBFWYJ010000299.1:0-4516 GCA_050186555.1 Bacteroidia bacterium | reverse complement strand
AAAGCGCCTGTTAATTGTGGGAAGCGGACTATCCGGAATATGTGTTGCTCATACAGCTATTCAATATGATTTCGATATCACAATTACCAGTAATCCAAATCTAAGTAATTGCTCCAAAATTGCAGCAGGAATATGGAATCCAATTGTATTTAAACGATTAACCAAATCCTGGAATATTGATGATGCTTTGCCTAAATTAAACTCATTTTATGCTTCAATTGAAACTCTTTTAGGAATTTCAATAGCTAAGGAAAGAAAAATTATCAAGCCACTAAATACAGAAGAACAAAAACTTTGGAATAAGAAACAAAATGAACTAAACAATTATATAAGCCCTGTTAAAAATAATGATGGAATAAATTACACAGATTATCAAATCAATAAACATTATGGTGAAGTTTTGAATTCCGGCAATATCAATCTTCCAATTCTATTGGAAGCAAGTTTAAATTACTTCAAACGTGAGTTTACTTTTCAGGAAGAAAATTTTGATTATCGTGAATTAACTGTTTTCGATACATTGTCTTATAAGAATTATAGTTACGATTATGTGATTTTTTGTGAAGGCTATTTAGTAAAGAATAATCCTTGGTTCAACTACATTCCTTTGAAACCGGTTAAAGGTGAAGTGCTAGAAATTGAGTCTGAAAATTTAAAGCCATTGAATGACATCGTCAATCACAACGGATTTATATTAGCACTTGAGAATAATAAATTTAAGGTAGGTGCAACCTATAACTGGGATGATTTAACAGAGAATCCTACAGAAGAAGGCAAATCTACTTTAGAAAAAATCATTAACAGATTAATTGATAAACCTTATTCTATAACAAAACATGCGGCTGGTGTCAGGCCATCCAGTATAGACCGTCGGCCAGTAATTGGTCCGCACCCAAAACATAAAAATCTTTTTGTCTTTAATGGGATGGGAACCAAAGGCGTTATGCTTGCACCATTAATGGCAGAGCACTTATTTAATTATATTTGTAAGGCAGAAACAATTCCCGAAGAAGTAAATGTTGCTAGATTTAACGATAAATTAATATGACGAACAGCGAGCATACGATGCGTGTAATTGGCAGAAGGGAATTTGTTGATTTACCGGAACTGAATATCCATAATATAGAAGCCAAAATAGATACAGGCGCATTTACATCTGCAATACATTGTGAGGAAATTAAGGAAATTGAAGACAATGGGATTAGAAAATTGCATTTTATTCTGCCTGAAATGTATTATCCCGGCAATAAAACTTCAAAACTTACATTCGAAACATACAGCAAAAAAACGATTAAAAATTGTTTTGGAGAAGCGGAAGTAAGATACGTCATACGGACTAAAATTCACATAGGTTATAATACTATTATCGCTAATTTTTCTTTGAGCGACCGAAAAAGCATGAAATACCCAATTCTTATTGGACGAAAGGCTATTAAAGGAAAGTTTATTGTAGACGTAAAGCAAACCCACTTAAATGGTATTAAACTTTCATTATATTTGAATCAAAATTCCAAATAGCCTTATGCGCATTGCAATTTTATCTAGAAACAAAAATCTCTACTCAACCAAGAGGTTGATTGAAGCTGCCGAATCAAGAGGACATGAAGCAGTTCTAATTGATCACATGAAATGTGTTTTGGCTATAGAACAGGGTAAGCCAATAATTTATTATGATGGCTCTGTTTTGGAAAACATTGATGCCGTTATTCCTCGTATTGGCGCTTCCGTTACTTTCTATGGTACTGCCGTAGTTCGCCAGTTTGAAATGATGAAAATTTTTACTGCAGTTGAATCTCAAGCCTTGGTTAGATCACGTGATAAATTAAGAAGCTTACAAATATTATCTCGTGCAGGAATTGGTATACCTAAAACAGCATTTGCTGCCTCTCCAAAAGATAAAGACATTGATAGTGTTATTGATTCGGTTGGTGGCGCACCATGCGTTATTAAACTATTGGAAGGCACTCAAGGTATTGGTGTTATACTGGCAGAAAATAGAAAAGCGGCAAAAAGTGTTATCGAAGCCTTTTTGTAATTAGAGGCAAATATGTTGGTACAAGAATTTATTAAAGAATCTAAAGGCACAGATGTAAGGGCTTTCGTTGTTGATGGACAAATTGTGGGCGCCATGAAAAGAACCGCGAAAGAAGGTGAATTTAGAAGTAATTTGCATAGAGGCGGTACTGCTGAAGTAGTTAAATTATCAAACGAGGAAAGAGCAACCGCAATTAAGGCAGCTAAAAAATTAGGTTTAAATATTGCAGGTGTTGATATGCTGCAATCTGAAAGAGGGCCTATGGTAATAGAAGTAAATTCTTCACCGGGGCTTGAAGGAATTGAAGGCGCAACAGGGGTTGATATCGCAGGAAAAATTATCGAGTATGTTGAAAGAAATGAGTTCAACAAGCCCGGCGACTGACTGATACATACACCTGATTAAACAAGCAAAACATTGAGTATTTATATTAACCAGCAGGAAATTAAATCGGGAGAGAATAAGACTGTTATTCTTAACTCTTACGAATTGCACACAAAAACCCACATTGAGATTCCTGTTCACGTAATTAATGCAGAGAAACCCGGACCAACCATTTTTCTTGGTGCCGGTATGCATGGTGAAGAAACAAATGGTGTAGAAATTATACGCAAAATAATTCGCAAACCGGAAGTTTATAATTTGAAATGCGGAACCATTATTGCCATTCCTGTTATCAATATCATTTCTTTCCTATATGGCAGCAGAGATTTACCGGATGGCAGGGACTTAAACAGATGCTTTCCGGGAAGTAAGAATGGTTCTATCGGAAGAAGAATTGCTTATGACCTTATGAAACACATCATACCAATTATAGATTTTGGTATCGACTTTCATACGGGTGGAGCAAAAATCAATAACTATCCACAAATAAGATGTGTATTTGATATTGAGAAAAATCATCAATTAGCCGATCGATTTGGAACACATTTTACAATAAACGCACCTCATAGAGATGGCACACTAAGAAAAGAATCATCAAAAAGAGAAAAGCCGATTTTGGTTTATGAAGGCGGTGAAAGTATGCGTTTCGACTACCTTGCGATTCAAGAAGGAATAAATGGCTGTTTAAGGATGATGAAATCATTTGAGATGATTGAAACAAACATTGAGCCTGTTGAGAGCATTAAAATTTATTCAGATAAATGGGTACGTGCCAATTCATCCGGTCTATTTCACATGAATAAAAAAAATGGTGAGAAAGTAATGCAGGGAGAACTACTTGGAATGGTCTGCAATCCGTTTGGAAATATCGAAGACAAATTGCTTTGTCCACAAGATGGTTATATAGTAGGAATTAATAATCAACCTGTTGTAAATCAAGGCGACGCCTTAATACATTTAGGGTTTGCAGAATAAAATTCTTTAAGCTTTTACCCTCATCGCCTTATCTACACAAGCGCTAATCTTTCCGGCTAATTCAGTCATTTGTTCCTCTGTCCATTTTAAAGACACCCCAAACGAAATTAATCTTCCAACAACCTCTTGTGATTTTGGTAAGGATAAATTATTGTAATCTTGAGAAGCACCTAAAACCTGCACCGGTAATTTGGAAACCGTTTGCAAATTTTTCAAATGATCCCATTGATTTATGAAATGATACATATTGGTGAACCAATAATTGAAACCACCTACACCATTTGCTTGTAACTCGCTTACTACAGCCTTTGCAGAGTCCGTATCAGGTAATAATAAATTCAGGAAAGTGGCTGAATCTCCGCTTTCATCTCCTAATCTGGTAAAAGAAATATTGGCATTTTTTGAAAGCAAGTTTTGCAAGAACCTTTTATTTTTTTTATTAATCTCTAGAATATGAGGCACTTTACGCGTTTGTGCTAATCCAACGGCAGCGTTTAATTCAGAAATACGATAATTGAAGCCTAAATACGGATGATTCTCCATTCCCCTATTTGCGCCAATATGATCATGTCCGTGATCTGAATATACATCAGCCTTTTTGTAAGTTTCCTCATCATTGGTTACAAAAACGCCGCCCTCGCCTGCTGTGGCTATCTTAAAAAAGTCAAAAGAATAACTTCCGGCCTTACCAAACAAACCTGTATAAGTTCCTTTATAGGAAGCCGCGAAAGCTTGACCTGCGTCTTCAACTAAAATTAATTTATGCTTATTAATTACAGCCATGATACCATCCATATCCGCATTACCACCACACATATGAACCAAGCAAACACCTTTAGTTTTTGGTGTAATCGCTTTCTCAATGCCTTCTGCACTCAAACATAGTGTTTCATCAATCTCTGCAAAAACAGGAATGGCGCCAACAAATAATACTGCTTCAATCGTTGCAATAAATGTAAAAGGCGGAACGATTACTTCATCGCCTGTCCCTATTCCACTTGCAGCCAATGCAGTTGCAATAGCAGTAGAACCACTACTTACGGCATGGGCAAACTTGGCATTTGTTATTTTCTTTACTTCGGATTCAAACTCTTTAGCTTTCCAATGTCCATTGCGAATAGC
>JBFWYJ010000298.1:0-4518 GCA_050186555.1 Bacteroidia bacterium | reverse complement strand
TTCTGCTTCCTGAACTATCTTAACTTTTTCTTCTAATGTTAGTTTTCTTGTACTCATAGTTATTTAATTTAAAGTTAATTAATTTAACTTTGTCACTATGTGTACGGTCTATTAAGGGGCTAGAACAATACAATCGGGCTTTGTACAGTTGAACTTTTAGAGCACAATGGACGAACAATCAAAGTAAAATATCTTGACGCAATTGATGGAACACCTGTCTTGGACATTAAGCCAGTATTTAAAGAGTTCCAAGCAAAAGGACTAATTCGACAACCTAACTGGGTTACCGACCTTATGAAAAATTATTGGTAAAAACTTTTAACAAACAACGAACCGCTAACAGCAAATAAACCCAAGCGCTCGGATGAACTAATTTGCTACTCCACTGCCTTCACTCTCTTAAATAAGAACAAAGCAATAAAGGCTAATACCACAGCGCCGTAACCCAAGTACTCGTAACCAACTAAAGTACCATCGGTATTTTGGATAACAATAAATCCGCCAATTAACGATGACATGGAAGTCCCAAATTGTTGGATCGAAGAATTGATAATTAAAAAAGCGCCTCTTTGTTTCGGTTCTACTGTTGATGTTACATGAGCCAAATTGATAATCATTCTGGTGCCACTGAAAATAAAAAAGGTAGCTGTAAAGCTTAATAAAACAAAAACAGATGTGGTGCTTAAATTAGAAATACCCAAAATAGGAATCAAACTTAAAAAGGTTAATATGGTAATTACAATTTGTCTGCCGTATTTGTCGCTTAACTTACCAACCATCGGTGATACAAAAGCGCTCAATAAGCCGCCTACAACATAAACCAAAGGCACTGTACTTCTGAAGTCGAATTTCAAATTTGCCGTAAAATAGTCGGTTAAGAAAGGAATTATCAAGAAATGAGAACATACAATGATAAAAGTTAAAAGCAATGCTCTTACTTTGTTGGCATCTGATAATAGGTTCTTCAATAATTTCACCAAACTCATTTTGGTAGCCGTAACAAGATGTCCCGTGAAATTTGGCACAATAAATACCACGCCCAACCAAACAACCAAACAAATTAAAGACAGCACAAAAAACGGTGTACTCCATGTGTAAGTAGAAGCCAAATACAAACCGCCCGGTACACCAATAACGCTGGCCAAAGAAAAACCTGTCATTAATAAACCCATGGCTTGTCCGCGCTTAGAAGGATGTATCGCATCACCCACAATGGATTGTATCACAGAACTGGCAATGCCGCCAAATAAACCTGTTGCAAATCTGGCAGTTAACAAGAAAACATAAGTGCTGGAAACACTGCATAAAAAGGTACAAATTGTAAAGCCTGTGTAAATTAATAGTAAAATCTTCTTACGGTCATACATGTCTACCTTGTTCACAAAAACCATCGAAGAAAGAAAGGCGCCAAAGCCATAGGAAAACACAAGCACGCCAAATTCTCTTGGCGTTACCCCCCACTCTGCCGTTAACAATGGCTTAAGCGGCATCATGATCATAAAATCTACAATGCCGGTAAATTGTATTAAGGATAACAACAGTACTAATCGTATTTCTTTTCCGCTCATTTAGAGTGCTAATTTGCAATTAGATTTCTAATTATTTGGGGGAATAAGAAATACTTAATAACAATTTTGTTTTATGAAATTCTATCGTAAATTAGAGTATGAGTAATCCAACAATTGACAAAGAAACAGAAACAAGCGGTACTATTAAATGCAGTAATTGTGCCGCCAGTTTAAAGTTTAAACCGGGTACAAAGCATTTGGCTTGTGAATACTGTGGAACAGAAAATGAAATAGCAGGCGGACCGGCTGAAATAAAGGAGAATGATTATCATTCATTTCTATCTCAAAAATCGGGCAGCTCCGAGAAAAAAGACCTCACTGTTTGTAAATGCAGTAATTGCGGGGCCTCTACCACTCTACCCGCCAATGTAACAGGTAGTTCTTGTCCGTATTGTGATACACCATTAGTTGTAGCGAATGCTTCAACTTGTTCTATAATACAACCAAAATATTTATTGCCTTTTAAAGTAGAAAACAAAGCTGCTAAAGAATCATTTGTCAAATGGGCAAAAGGATTGTGGTTTGCGCCTTCTAAACTAAAAGACTACGCTGCGCATAGTGCCGAAAAACTAAGAGGGGTTTATATGCCTTACTGGACCTATGATTCTGATACCACAACGCATTACACCGGTGAAAGAGGTGAATATTACTACACCACAGAAACTTATACCGACAGTGAAGGGAAGTTAAAAACGAGACGAGAGCGTCATACCAGATGGTATCCTGCAAGCGGTACTGTTTACAATAAATTTGATGACATATTAATTTGTGCTTCAAGTTCATTACCAAATAAGCTTACCCACTCTTTAGAACCATGGGATTTAAAAGAAATGGTTGATTTTAACGATCAATATTTAAAAGGATTTCTAACTGAGAGCTACCAGGTAGATTTAGAGAAAGGTTTTGAACAAGCAAAAGGCATAATGCTAGACACCATTGAAAATTCAGTAAAATCTGATATTGGCGGAGACACGCAAATAGTTGGACACCTGGATGCCAATTACGATAACATAACTTTCAAGCACATATTATTGCCTTTATGGATAAGTGCTTATTCTTTCAATAACAAAACATATCGCTTCGTAATTAATGCAAGAACGGGAGAAGTTCAGGGAGAAAGACCTTACAGTGTTGCTAAAATATTACTGTTGATATTATCAATAATCGCAATAATAGCCGCAATACTATACTTCTCTAAAGGAGGCAACGAATAATGCTATTGCACTACTCTTGAGAAGGAAGCAACAGAAGCCATACTAAACCATCCGATGGATTTATGAGCTGCGCCATCCGGCGTGTTAATATTGGTTTTGATGTTCTCAGGCGTGGTTGCAAACAAACCACCATTATTAATTTGTTGCTGAGCCTGTACAAAAAAGTTATAGGTTAGCTTTGAAATACTGTGGATCTCCACTTTACAGGTGTTGAACTTTCTGTATTCTTTGAAACCCAAGAAATTTCCGGGAGGCGTAAAATCAATAAACGGTGTTGGTGCATCAACAACAGCGCCATTGGTTCCGTCAATTGAAACGCTGATGTCTGATGGTCCGCCAAATAAAGTATCGTTTCTGAAAGTTTTAATCCAATAGTAATCAGGATTGTTGTCTGCAATATCTCGCGCGTATAAGAAGCAGTTGTATGTATCCTTTGTTCCGCCAAAAGCACCGGCGCTACCGTCGTTATAAACAGTTCCGATACTGTCTATAATAGCAGTACGCTTTAACTGAGATTGTGCCGTATATGGATAACCATCAATTGTAACGGTAAGTAAATAAGAATGGTTTATTTTACCAATTGTATCATTGGCTGTAATGGGATAAACATAATAACCATTATTAGTATGATTGAATGTATAAGTAACATTATCCGTCAAATCAGTTAACACCACAGAAGCATTGGTAACTCCTGGAGCAACCCTGTTACTGAAATATGAATCATTTGTAGAAATTCTAATGGATTGGTCCTGGCGTAAATCATTCACAAAAGCATCCACCACATAAATCTTAGAACCTTCATCTAATTTAATTTGAACCACATCTTCACAAGAAGTGAAAACTAATAGTATCAATAAAACCGGAAAATAAAATAACTTCTTCATTACATTAAAAATTAAAATTGTAAGTAATAGCCGGAACAATAGAGCCAATCACAGAGAAACGAACAGCTTCCGTTTGATTTTGGTCGCCGTCTTTTGTTCTGAAATAAGTACTGTAGGCATTTCTTCTGTTGTAAACATTGTACACACTCATTACGATTGATTGCTGATAACGTCTGGTTTCATTCTTTTTGAAATTGTAAGTGGCGCCAACATCTAATCTGTGATAAGGCGTAATTCTGTAATTGTTTCTGATATTATCCGTGTTGTATGGAATATTCAAACCCTGAATCTGCACTTTTGAATTTGGGAATGAAGCAGGAGTTCCGCTTAACAACACAAATGTTGCAGAAATATTCCAACGCTTGGTTAAATCATAATTCAAATTGGTATTGATGACGTGTGTGCGGTCATATCTGCTGTTAAACCAATCATCGTTACTGATGCCTCTCACCAATCTTTCTGTTTTGCTTAAAGTATAACTCAACCAGCCGCCAAGCTTACCCTTGGTTTTTTTGATATACAATTCCATACCGTATGCTCTACCTAATCCCTGAATTAATTGTGCTTCTACTTGCTCGTTAATAAACAAATCTGCATTGTCAACATAATCCAATTGATTTTGCATGTACTTGTAATACACTTCCAAAGAAGTCTCGTACATATTTTCTTTAAAGTTTCTGAAATAACCAATACTTCCCTGGTCGGCAATCAGCGGTTTCAAATTATTGGTAGCTAAGGTGTAAACATCTAATGGTGTACTTGCTGCTGTATTACTAATTAACTGAAGATACTGCGCCATTCTGTTATAACTTGCCTTCAATGAACTATAGGAATTAATGACGTAATTCATAG
>JBFWYJ010000297.1:0-4547 GCA_050186555.1 Bacteroidia bacterium | reverse complement strand
ACTGCCATTTGAAGTGGAATATCGATTCCATAAACAACCAATACAGTGGTTACAACGTAGAATTTTCGTTTGATAATAAGAATATCAAACGTTTAAATAAAGCGCCCATTATTTCAATAACAAACCAATTTGAACCTATTAAATCTTTTATTGAATACAATCATAAACTTCAGGACACAACCTGCTCGATTTACTACAGGTATTTTGGTATCAATTTCTTTGGCGAATTATCGCCGCCTTCCAATACCATTTCATTCAATATAGGTCCTCAATTGCATTCCCAGCCGCAGATTGATACCCTTCTTGTAATAAAGAATCAAAATATTAAGATTGTTTGGAATATGGCAGACAAAAAAGAAAATTCTAAAGTCAAAAACTTCACACTGCTTGTTTCAGAAAAGGATAACGGTTCTTACGAACCCGTTTATATAGGAAGCAACAATTATTTCATTGACTCTCCTGAATATGCAAACAATTATTACAAAGTTCTTGCGATTAGTTATAATGGAGATACGCTTGAATCTTTCAGCAGATTAGGATTAATTATTGACACAATTCCGCCTAAACCTCCAATTATTATTTCTTATCAAACAGATTCAATCGGTAATACAATAATAAATTGGCAGAGAAATACGGAATCAGATCTATTGGGTTATAAACTATTTACTGCCAATCATCCAAATGAGGAATTTGTCCAGATACATGATTCAATAATCAAAAGTAGTTACTATAAATGCAAGATTAATTTAAAAACACTTTCGAAGTATCGTTATTTCAAACTTGTGGCAGTTGACAATAATTATAACGCCTCCGGTTTTAGTGAATTACTATATGTAAAAATAAAAGATACAATTTCTCCGGAAAAACCTGTGTTAATTTCAGTTTCATCAAAATTAAACGGCGTATTATGTCAATTTATTCCAAGTCAATCAGAGGATTTACTTTTTCAAAAAATAATAAGGCAGAATAAGGATAAAAATACAGATACAATTTTTGTTTTTAATCCGACCTTGCACGATTCCACCTTTTTGGATACCACAATCGCTCAAGGAAATACGTACACATATTTTATCTTTGCCGGCGATAGTTCCGGAAACATTGTATTCTCAAATAAAATCCCAATCTATCATGAAACAGGATTCAGAAAGGAAATTCAATTCTTTAAGGCAATCGTTAATCGAGATAACAGGGTTGTTAACCTGGAATGGTCAATGCCGGATGAGAAGGTTGACAGATTCATTATTTATCGTTCATCCAAGAATCAACCCTTGCAAATTTTAAAAACTATTGAAGGAAATGAAAATTTCTATCAAGACAATAATATCAACATTGGAAACACTTACGAATACCGAATAAAAGCTTTATTGGAAAACGGCACTGAAACAAAAATTAGCAATAATAAAATTGTAGAATATTGAAAACAAGTAAAATTATATTCATTCTTTTATATATCATAGGTGGATTACATGCACAAACACCACCGAAGTATTTCACCAATGTGATTAGTGGTGTTTCTTCAGACGCCATACACACTGATTCAACTACGGTATCTACATTTATTAACCTGAAAACAAACCCAAATCTTCTTCAAAAGCTATTTTCCTTTAACGCAAGTGTAAACCAAGGGAATTATAATATTCTTGGGATTAGCGATTCTGTTAGAGAGATGAAATACTATAATAATAAACTTATTGTTTGCTATCCAACAAGAATCATTGCTTATCAGGATCAGCCTAGTCCGGTTGTCGCTTGGACCTATTCAGCAAGCAGTTTAAATCCGATTTCTACAAGTCTAAGCGGGGCATCAAAAAGATTTGTTGCCATGGATTTACGAAATGATTCTCTTTTTGTTTTGTACAACGACAATACAATAAGGGCCATTTCAATTTCTGCTAATACAGGAGCTTTTAATAACTACATTGATGCCTATTTCACCCCTCCTTTTATTCTTACGAATACGATGACTTGTCAAAATGAGGTTCGCATGAAAGTTTTTGGTGATGAAATATTTGTCTTTGGAAATGTTCAGGATGATAACAATACCTATGGCAAGAAATTGTTTTCCATAAATATTTCAAACGGAACATTAACCCACAATTATCCCTTATTCTATAGTAACACATTTCAAAATACCGGTTTTGTTCACGATTTGGAATTCTACAACGGTAAAATTTATACCGGCGGCTCTTTCCGACAAGTAGACGGAATGACCCGCAAAGGATTTGCAGTATTTGATACCGGATTTAATCTGCAAAACAAAACCGTAGATTTCGGTACGTTTGATTTTTCGACTGAATTACAAGGAGTCAGAAGAATGCGAATTTATGGAAACATGCTCCTTACATTAGGCGTGTATCATTCCATAAACAACAATCCAATTTCATCAAGCGTTACACCGGTTGTTAATCTAAGTGCATATAATCTGAATAGCAATTCCATAGTATCAAATACACTTCAGTCAACTTATGCTGTGTGTCATAAAATGTTAATGGATGTTTCAAATTTATATCTATACACAGCCTCACATCCTAATACTTCATCAACCATTTGTCAGTTGTTCCACTTACCTCCTAAAACAGACGGTAACCATATTCTGTTTCCGGGAGAAAATTCTATTTCCTCTAACTCTTACATTGCTATCTGTGCTCCGGATAATGGTAGTATAACATTCACAGCTCCTATTCAATTTCACTCTGATATTGGCAACCCGCTTTCTCTTCAAACTAATACGTGGACCTACTCTGGTAGTAATGCCATAATTGCTCCGGGACCATTTGGTAAAACTGCCAAATTAATCTTATCAAGTAATGCAACCAGCGGAATATTATCAGTTATGGGAAGAAATAGCGGTAATCAATTATCGGAAACTTCATCCTTAAACGTGCAAGTGTATAACAAACCTACTATAACAGCCGCATTTTTAAACACCGATACTATGACATGCAAGTATCCAAAAATTGCTTTTAACTATACTGTAAATCCTGTTAGTGCTATTACACCTACATGGACTTGTCCTGATAACTCATTTAAATACAATCCGCAGGACTCAACAAATCAATTCTTGTCCGGTTATTATAAACTTTCCGTAATTGGCTCTAACGGATGTTTGGTAAAAGATTCCATCTATGCTTTTTTAGATACCATCAGACCTTTACTTACACTTCCTTCAAGTCAGGTTTATATCAAATGTAGTCCGGATTCAAGCTTATTACAAGGCAGTACAAGCACATCGTTAACAACCATCTGGTGGAGAAATGCGATTAATACTACTATTTACAATCAACCATTTTATGTAAAATCGATTGGTAATTATTATTTGGTTGGTAGAAATGAAAAGAATGCCTGCAGAGACAGTTTATTGTATCAAGTATTAGACAATACGATACTCCCAAATTCGAAAATAGTTTCTCATAACTACATTAATCCAACAACACCAATCGATACAATTACTTGTAGTCAGCCGTCTATTTCAATAAACGGTGATTCTGATACCGCTAATGTAAATATCTATTGGCGGAATATTAATAATTCCATTTTTTCAGGCAATCCAGTTAATATTACCAATCAATCCAATTTGAAATTGTATGTTGAGCGTAACGATAATGGCTGTATTGATTCTTCTTTGATTGTATTTGTAAAACAAGACAACTCTTTACCGGACATTTCTATAAACCAATCACAAACTGAATTGAACTGCAGCATATATAAATTTACTTTGTCTGCGACAAGCCAAAACACCAATACTTCAATTACCTGGACCGGTCCCGTCAGCAATACACTGTCAAATCAATCTTCAGTTTCATTGCCCGGAAAATATTATTTATCTGTAGTTGATTCGATAAACGGTTGTTCAAAATCCGATTCTTTAAATATTCTTCTTACAAATAATATTGTGGTAGACGCTGGCAATACAAAACTTGCCTGTTCAAATACAACAGTATCATTTTCTGCAAGCAGCATTGGCACATTAACAGGTATCACTTATTCTTGGAATACCGGACAAAACACCAAGGATATAATTACATCGAATCCTGTTTCAAAATGGTATTACGTTTATGCGAGTCACACAAACGGCTGCAATGGAAGAGATTCGGTCTGGTTAAAAATTCCTGAGCCTATACAAGACTCGATTGTTGCTTTTCAAAACTGTGATAATTCTAATACCGGGAGTATTAAAGTTTTTGTGAAAGGCGGAATATCTCCCTATCAATTTTCTTATGATAATGGTAATTCATACAGCTCAAACAATTTGCTAAGCAATGTGAGTTTTTCAAATTATACCAATTACATCAAAGACTCACTTCAATGTCAAAAAACATCCACTGTTAGTTTAAACGGCAATAGCAATCTACCACAACCTGATTTCATAGCCAGTACTTTCAATCAAAATCGTGACAGCATCGTCTTGGTATCTATCTCCCAACCTGCTCCGGATTCTGTTCAATGGGAATTACCAATCGGATTTCAAATTAGAGGAGGTGATATGTTTAGCCCTAGTATATATGGAACAGACACTGGTTCTTTTGTGATAAAAATGAAATCTTACT
>JBFWYJ010000296.1:0-4560 GCA_050186555.1 Bacteroidia bacterium | reverse complement strand
GAAGATTAAAAGGACCAAACAAGTTTACTCTAAACTGATCTTCCATTTGAGATGATGAGGCAAGCTCTACCGGACCAAATAGGATATAGCTGGCATTATTGATAACAACGTCAATGATGTCCTCGCTTTTCTCTATTTCTTTCACAACATCACAAATCTCATTCTCATTCCTTAAATCCATCTGTTTTATATAGAGTTGATTGTAATCAGATTTCAATCGAAAAAGCTCATCACAACTTTTTATGGATCTAACACAAGCATAAATCTTATGCCCTTCTGCCAGAAGCAATTTGACCGTTTCAAGCCCAATTCCTCTTGAACAACCCGTAATCAAAATGGTTTTTTTCACTAACAGCCTTTCATATTATTACTAGCGTAAATTTCAATGTATTGATCCCTTAGATATTATTAAAAAATGTGCTTATTTTGAAGGATAAATTCTTGATTTGACAATATCTCCTAAACCTGGGAATAATTCAAAAGATTTTTAAACTGGAGACACTTAATGAATCCGTTTACGCTGGATGATCTTCCCTTACTCAATGCGGTAGCAAGACAGATCCAATTTGAAGGCAGTGAAAATGTTTTTCTATTTGGAATTCAGCACCTTTCTTTTACCACAGCATTGATGTTCGAGAGTCTTATCAAATGTGGTATGGATCCAAGCCATATTTTCCTGCTAGGGAAATGTTATTCTTCCAATCCTCAGGCTGTTGCAATAATTGAAGAACTAGGGATTAGTATTTCCCCCCTCAGCTTTTGCTTTAATAGTCATATTCCATTTGATATTCAATTTGCTTCTTATGTTAAAGAGTTTTTCTTACCTCATTTTCGGAAAAACAAAGACATGGGGAGATGGATCATTCTTGATGATGGAGGAGAATTGATAAAACTGATTAGCAAATATCACTTCAATGACCAAGTCGTGGCTATTGAACAAACCTCCGCTGGATATCATATAGCGAAAACGTTAAACCTTTCTTTTCCTTTGATTAATGTTGCAAGAGCCAACATCAAAATGAATTATGAGTCTCAATTTATTGCACAGACAATTTGTTCTAAAATATGTGAAGAGATTGAACTTCATTTTTCAACACCTAAACAAGTGAAAGTTCTAGTAATTGGAGGGGGGCCTATCGGGAAAAAAATCTATGAAAAACTCTCTAAGTACTATGATATCAAATTATTTGATGTTATCGAAAACAAAAGTGATTTTTCAAAAGACCAATTTGATGATTATATTCCCCACTTTGATGTTATCATTGGCTCTACTGGAAATTGCTCCTTAGGTATAGAAAAACATCACCTCGTTAAAAACAACGCTCTTTTGATTAGTGCTTCTTCATCGGACAGAGAGTTAGACAGTTGTGAAATTAGAAAAAAACATCCTGTTTACCACTCATGTCATGCAAAAATACAAGGTGACCGATTTACTTTATTAAATTCAGGATTCCCTATTAATTTTGACAAAGAATTCACAGATAGTCCTGATTTCCAACTTACTAGAGCACTTCTTCTAACAGCAATAGATCAAGCAATAGATGCATTTGATTTAGATCATGTAGGAATCCTTGAACTAAAGAATCAAGATCTTTTGCTTGCTTCCTATTTAAAAATTAAGCAGAAAGAACCATTTAAAATTTAAAAACAGTTTTTGGATATGATGAGGAAGATTCTATCATTTTATGAACCAGGTCGATATCATTGGTGTCCTGGTATTTGATAACTTTTGGATTGGATAGTTTAACGTGTCCTTTTTCAATCTGAAAAGATATCTCATCTAATGCGAGTCCTATTTTTATCCGATCCTGACTTCTATATGAGAACGACTCAGCTCCTACAAATATGTGGTGTACGATCAAGTCTTTAAAAAAAATTTCATCTCGAATGTTTTCTACTTCAGGCACGACGGAAATAACTGTTCCACCGATCATACATAAAGAAATAGCTGTCTGAAATAAATTTTGGCCTACTAAATCAATTATGCAATCAAAAGGGTTTCCTTGACTGAATAAAAAAGTTTCTTCCTTGAATTTTTCCTGAGAAACACTTTCAGTTGCTATAACTTGGATTGGATCCAGTGGAAATTCTTGTAAAAGTTGGCTTTTACTTTCTGTTTTTTTTACTACGAGGAGGTATTTCTTGAAGTCATCAGGATGGATCAATGAGAGCAAAGCTCTGCCAACATTTCCAGATGCACCAGCAAGGAAAATTTTATGAGCACCCTTGGATTTTCCTAGTATTTTTTTAGCAGTTAAGTAAGCGATTGGGATTGCTCCACATTCCTCTGATGAGAGGGATGGTGCTTTTTTCCCCACAAGATCTTCTGAAACTGAAACATACTCTGCATAAGCTCCGTTGGAACAATTTCCGTAGGTAATACCTATAACAGAATCTCCAACAGAAAACCTGTTAACTGCTCTCCCTGCTCTTACAATAACTCCACAAAATTCCGCTCCTAATACAAAAGGCAGCTTACTAGGGTATCTTCCTTTGCGTCTCTTTACATCGAGAGGGTTAATACCAAAAGACTCTACTTTGACAAGAACTTGATTATCAGTAATATATGGAAGATCTAGGGAAATTTCTTGGAGTTTTGCCTCCTTTTGCGTTGAAGTCATGGCAATAGCCTTCATACAGAAGTTCTCAAGGTAAGATGGTACAGTCGGTTATCATATTCTTGATCGCTATTCGTAACCTTCCATAAATTCCATTTAAAACCATAGTTACTGAAAAGCTGCTGAAGTTGCTCTACATCTCCTTTAGTTGAAAAGGCAATGTAAATGTCTGTTTCGTTATGTGAAAATTGAGGAATTTGCGATAAAAACTTCCTGATCGAAGTGAATTTTGGGTCGTAAAAAGCTCTCATTAATGGGTCTGTAATGTCAATATCATCGTTGTGGAAAGGCATATTCCAAACAATTACGTCAAAAATTCTGTGAGGAAACGCATCAAAGCAGTCACTTTCAAATACTTCAAATTGACTTGCTTCATATTTATTGAGCTTTATGTTATCTTTGGCATTCTCAACAGCATAAGGATTGATATCAGCACAAACAATGTGTTTTGCTCCATTTAAAAAGGCAAAAAGTCCTACAATTCCCGGACCACATCCCATATCACACACGGATTTCCCCTGAAATTTCGTCCTCATTTGGTTAAGAACAAACGAAGTAGTTCTGAATTTTTCTGATGGGTAAACGTGCTGGTTAATCAAAACTCTAATACCCTCTATTTCCGTTTCATAAACTGAATTATTTTGGGCTATGTCGTTGTAAATTTTTTGAGCAGGGTGTTTATAGAGAGTACTCATAAATCCTCATATGAGTTTATCTTGATAGAGAATAATTTAACATTTTTATAGTTCAAATGCAAGTGTGCGATGACAGTATTTCAATCGCATGGCATGACCCTTGATAAAGAATATTAGATAATTTATTGTCGTTGGGAGAACGGTTATGAGGTTAAAATGGAATGTAATTGTAAAGTAGTTGCCGCGTTCGAAAAGATGAAAAGTTATTCACAAGAGTTCGTAGAAAAGCGTGACTGGATCGCTTTTCACACTCCAAAGAATATCGCTATGGGTATTTCAGTAGAGGCAGCGGAGCTTTTGGAACTCTTTCAGTGGTTGACGGAGGAACAATCCTACAAAGTGAAATTTGATGCTAAGCAAATGGGAAAAATTCGTGATGAAGTGGGCGATATTTTTCACTTGTTAATACGCCTTTCAACTCTCCTCGATTTTGACTTGGTAGAATCGTTCTGGTCTAAATTAAAAAAAACTGAATTAAAATATCCAGTGGAACTTGCAAAAGGAAAGGCGAAAAAATACTCCTTGCTATCTGAGGAGTAATTACAATGCATTTCATCAAGGTAAAAAAAAATACGAAGCCGTTCGAGCGAATTAAAGGCTATTTTTCTAACTATATTGTTCCAGTTTATGGGAATCAAGATCCTTACTTAAAGAAAATTGAAAAAGGGAAAGATCGAGTTTGTGAGCTGCTTCAGACAAATAGTATGAAAGATGTTGGGTTGGTTGTTTATAAAACAGTTCTTTCAAATGAATTCTCTCAAGCACATATATATAATGCACTGGAAATTAAAACATTATTCGTTATCAATCCAGCAAAAAACTCAGGGAAGGGGATCGCAACTCTAGTATTGGAACATGTTGCAAAAGTTGCCATAGGTTTAAATGCACATGGTATCGTTATGACCGTATCTTCGGAGAAACCAGAATCACTCATATTTGCTCTTAAAAGAGGCTTTCGTATTTTTAAAGTTCAAACTAATCCTGTCCAAACAAATATTGACGAGTATTTCTTATTTCATTCATCCCCTTTAGAATTAATCGAGTACAAAAAACAACCCTCTAAATTTCTCGTAAACGATTTTTATTTACATCAAGATTACCCTAATAAATTTTTGGATCATGTGTTTAGCTGGACACAACCTCACCTTGCTAACCATTACATTGTTGTTTGTCTTAATCCTCTATATGAAAATCCTCAGCAACAAGAGCCAATTGGATACATTCTTTCTGGGATCACTCCTCAAGGT
>JBFWYJ010000295.1:0-4579 GCA_050186555.1 Bacteroidia bacterium | reverse complement strand
CTTCATTAAAATTGGAAGCTATGAAAATGATACTATTATTGAGACCAAGACCTATAACTCCGTTAATGAGTTGGTTTCCAACTCAAATTTTGTCCTTAAACATGAACAACTTATTTATTCTTCCGTTACTGATCAGCATAATGCATTAGTGGAAACATTCTCCGGTAGAATGAAAATATTTGATTTTAATGAAATACAAAATCTTCCTATCAAAAACCTTTATTTAAATCCTAGCAGCCTAGGTTCCGACAGATTATTAGCAGCGCTTGGTTCGTATTGCTTGTATCCAAATACGAACGTTTTGTCTATTGATTGCGGCACCTGTATCAAGTTTAATATGGTAAACGCTCAGGCTGAATTTTTGGGTGGCAGCATTTCTCCGGGTATGAAAATGAGATACGAAGCTTTAAACCATGGAACTGATAAACTGCCTTTAATTGAAAGTAATGAGCTTAAGCCTGAGGTAATTGGTAATTCTACAGAAAATTCTATTCGCAGCGGTGTTGTAAACGGCATTATAGGTGAAATAAATTATTTTATGAGTGAATACAAATCTTCCTTTGACAAACTCAACATAATAGTTACCGGGGGCGATGGCGCCTACTTTGCAAAACACCTAAAAAGTACCATATTTGTGGAGCCAAACCTGTTACTAAACGGACTTAATTTAGCTTTAAAATACCAACTTGATTAAACACATCTCATATTTAATTCTTTTGTCTTTTTTCCTAAAAGTAAATGGGCAAATCAATACGTTTAGTCCTTATTCCAGATTTGGCTTAGGCGAAACAGGCAATAATACTTTTGCTCATAATCAAGGAATGGGAGGTACGTTTATCGCATTAAAACCGGATTCTATGTTTCCAATAATGATAAATACTGGAAACCCGGCTTCTTACTCATTAATTAAGTTCGCAACATTTGAAGTTGGTGGCAAATATACCATGTCGCAACTCCAGACAAATCAAACTGATTTAACAAAACATAACGCTAATTTCAATTACGGTACTCTTGGTTTTCCTATCAGGAAGAAGTCAGGTGCCGTGCTTGGTATCATGCCTTTAACCAGTGTTGGATACAATATGCAAACCATTACCAACGAGCCAAATATTGGTGATGTTACCTACTCCTTCAATGGTGAAGGCGGCTTTAATAAATTGTTTATTGGATATGGTACAATGCCATTTAGTGGTCGATTAAATAAATTCAAAACCAAAACTGCATATAAACTGCAAGACTCAGGGTATGTTTTTAATAAATCTTCGTATAAGTTTAAAGAGTTTTTCAGTGAATTGGCATCTGATCTAAGTATTGGCGTGCAAGGAAATTATTTATTTGGTTCTACTTTAAATTACACTGATGTAAGATTTCCAAACTCAACAACATTTTATAATAGTGTAAGAGAAAAAACCATCCGATTAAGTGATTTCACAGGCACATTTGGACTTCAAACAGGATTTACAATTGATAGTGTTAAATCAAAAAACAGCGAAGCTTCAAGAAAGAGAGTACTCAAAGAAAAAGTAAAGTTTGTGTTTGGTTATTACATGAATTTAAATAACTCCATAAAAGCCAGCTATGATTTAATCTCTTACAATTATTTCTTAAGTTCTACCGGCGGCGCAGTTCCTAAAGACACTATCGTTAATATTCAAGAAGAAAAAGGCAGAATTAAGTTGCCATTAGAACAAGGGATTGGAATTGGCATTAAAAAAGGTGAGCGTTTAAATATTGTTGCCGATTATTCCATTACAGATTGGTCAAAATTCAAAGCATTCAATGAGACAAATTCGTTCAAGAATAACAGTCGATATTCTTTTGGCTTAAATTATGTGCCTGAAAAATTTGCAACGGGTAAAGGAACTTATTTCAGAAGAGTTCAATATCGCTTTGGTGGCTATTATCAAACAGGTTATCTAGACTTTAATCAAACAACCATAGACACAAAAGCAGTAACAGTTGGAATTAGTTTACCAATTGGTATCCGCTCCGGAACCGGCTTAATTAACCTTGGTATACAAGCAGGGCAAACAGGTTCTTTGAATAATAATTTGATTAAAGAGAATTTTATCCATGCGCATATTGGATTAACTTTCAATTCTACCTATTTCGAAGATTTGTGGTTTAGAAAATTCCGTTACGATTGATTAAGCTTGGATTTAAATATTTATTTTTTTCAATCTCTCTTATCATCCTTTTAAGTTTTACTTCTTGCACAAATGACTTGAAAGATGTCATGGCCATACCAAAAAAAGGTATCACGCCTTCTCAAACTTCAGACACGGTTACACTGGTTTATACCGATAGCTCAATGCTTAAAATTGTTTTAAAAGCAAATCGATTATTGCAATTTGACAGGGACGTTACAGAGCCTTTCACAATTCTACCACAAGGGGTTTACGTTTCCTTTTATGATGAGGAAGAAAATTTGTCGAGTTATTTAAAAGCAAACTATGCAATACGATACGAATTAAGCAGAAGAATGGAAGCTAAGTTTGCAGTTGAAGTGGTAAATAAAGACGGTGACAAACTGGAAACCGAAAAATTAATTTGGGATGAAGCTGCAAAAAAAATCTACACAGATGAATTTGTAAAAATAACAACCCCTACTCAAATTATTACAGGACATGGTTTAGAAAGCAATGAAGATTTTTCTCGGTATTCAATTAAAAAGATTTCTGCAACAATACAATTAGATAAAGAAGAATAATATGAGTTTAATGATGTTTAAGTTTTTGGAAAAACTATGGATGGTTGGTGCCGGCATTGGAATTGTCAGTTGTGTTTTCTTTTTAATTCAAAAAGATAATGACAGCGCTTTATTCTTTTTTGGATTTTTCATTATATCCGGAACAGCTTACTTTGTAAGACGAAGTCAAAGAATCAAACAAGAAAAACACCTTAATGAGATAAAAAGCAAAAAAAAAGCAGGTAATTAATACCTGCTTTTCTGATATAAAGTTTAATTAATCTCTGTTTCCTGTAAATCGTAAAATCATATAAAGCAATGAGGCAATAGCCCCTAAAGCTGAAATGATGTAAGTGTAAGCAGCCCATCTTAGTGCATCCTTAGCATTTGAATGTTCTTCGCCGTAGGTCATTCCTGCAGTATCTAACCAAGCCAAGGCTCTTCTGGAAGCATCAATTTCAACCGGTAAAGTAACCACCGAAAACAAAGTTATGGCCGATTGTAGCACAATAAAAATTAACATTAATGTATTACCCATGTGTGGCATACTGTAAAAAGCAAAAGCCAAAACCATCGATAAAATTCCCATTAATGTAGAAGCGATTTGTACTGCCGGTACCATCTTACTTCTCATAGTCAACCAGGCGTAAGCTGTGGCATGCTGAACCGCATGCCCGCACTCATGCGCCGCTACCGCAGCAGCAGCAACATGTCGACCATGAAATACATCATGACTTAAATTAACCGTTTTGTTTGCCGGATTGTAATGGTCTGTAAGCTGGCCTTCTACACTCATTACCTGAACATCATAAATACCATTGTCTCGAAGCATTTTTTCAGCGATTTCTTTTCCGCTATAGCCGCTACTTAACCTCTCCTGTGAATATTTTGCGAACTTGGATTTCAATCGTGAACTCACAATCATCCCGATCAACATAAAAACGCCTGTTAATACCATCAGGCCCATATCATACATATACATAGTTTCTCCTTTTTTGTTTGTTTTACCTCAAATTGAATGCCAATCTGAAGACATGACAAAGTTACATCAGAATTGTTGTCATTCTTACCTTAAATCTCCCAAATTTCACTAAAAATTAACATCCGACCTTTAGTAAGTAGGGTATTAAGTTAATTTTTGACGTTATATATTACAGTAGTTTTATGTGAATAAAATGCCAGAAAAACCTTTAATATTAGTCACAAATGACGATGGTGTCTATGCCCCAGGTATTAAACACCTCTCTTCCATTGCCAAAAAATTTGGAGATGTTGTTGTAGTTGCTCCAGACAAGCCCCAAAGTGGTTCGGGACATGCAATTACTATCAATTCAACAATTCGTATTGAAAAATCTCATTACCATCAAGTAGAACAAGAATACGCATGTAGCGGTACCCCAGTTGATTGTGTAAAAATGGCTGTTAACGAAATATTGAAAAAACGACCTTCCTTAGTTTTAAGTGGAATCAACCATGGAAGCAATAGCTCTATTAATGTTATTTATAGTGGTACTATGAGTGCTGCCATAGAAGGTGCCCTGGAGGGATCGCCAAGTATTGGATTTAGCTTATGTGATTTTTCAATAGAAGCAGATTTTACGGCTGCTACTGAGCATATAGAAAAGCTGATAGATTACACACTTAAAAATCCAATGCCTAAAGGCGTGTGCTTTAATGTTAATATACCGAAACTTCAAAAAGATTTAATTAAGGGGATTACCTTCGTTCGCCAATCAAAAGCCAATTGGGTTGAGAAATTTGACCAAAGACAAGATCCGTATGGAAGAAATTATTATTGGCTAACCGGTGAGTTTGTCAATTTTGAACCGGAAGCTACTGATACCGATGAATGGGGACTAGCCAATGGTTACATAACAGTTATACCAACAC
>JBFWYJ010000294.1:0-4584 GCA_050186555.1 Bacteroidia bacterium | reverse complement strand
TAATTCAGGATTAAATTCATAAATAGAATCAAGTTGAACGTTGTAGAGTTTAGAAATAGAATACAAACTTTGACCTTTTTCAATTTTATGAATATAAAAATCGCGATCATCAATTGTTTCAATAACTGTTGATTTTGTTTGAGAATGAAGCGCAAAGGAAGCGCACAAAAACAAACCTAATAAGATATGCTTAAATGTTATTCCCATTCAATCGTTGCAGGCGGTTTTGAACTGATATCATAAACAACTCTATTCACGCCCACCACCTTATTGATTATTTCATTACTTATTTTAGCCAGAAACTCATACGGTAAATGACACCAATCGGCAGTCATACCATCTGTAGAAGTTACTGCTCTTAGAGCCACCACATTTTCATAAGTTCTTTCATCTCCCATTACACCAACGCTTTGAACATTTAATAAAATTGCACCGGCTTGCCAAACATCCTTATATAAATTGTGAGATTTTAAGCCATCAATGAATATTGCATCTACTTCTTGAAGAATTTTTACTTTTTGTTCTGTTATGTCTCCTAGTATTCTAATTGCTAGACCAGGGCCAGGAAAAGGATGTCTGTTTAAAATATTTTCATCCAATCCTAATTCTTTTCCAACTCGTCTTACTTCGTCCTTAAACAAGCTTCTAAGAGGCTCGATCACTTTTAATTTCATGTAATCAGGCAGCCCGCCAACATTATGATGAGATTTAATTGTCGCAGAAGGGCCTTTTACGCTTAAACTTTCAATTACATCCGGATAAATTGTCCCTTGCCCAAGCCATTTCGCCTCTTTGTCCAGTTTGGACTCCTGATCGAATACGTCAATAAATATTTTCCCGATTGCTTTTCTTTTCTTTTCAGGATCTGTAACTCCTTCTAGAGCACTATAAAATTGTTGTTTAGCATCAACTCCTTTAACATTAAGTCCCATGTACTTATATGAATCAAGAACGCTTTCAAATTCGTTTTTTCTAAGAAGCCCATTATCTACAAAAATGCAGTGTAAATTACTGCCTATTGCCCTGTGTAACAACATTGCGGCAACACTGCTATCAACTCCTCCGCTTAGACCAAGTATTACTTTATCATCGCCCAAAGTTGCTTTAAGTTCTTGAATAGTTGACTCAACAAAAGAATGAGGGGTCCAGTCACCTTTGCATTTGCAAATATCAAAAACAAAATTTCTAAGTAATTCAGTTCCTTCCGTACTGTGATAAACTTCCGGATGAAACTGAATCGCATAGGTATTTTCGCCTTGAATTTGGTATCCTGCAACCTTGACATCGGCTGTACTTGCGGTTATTTTGTAGTTTTCAGGTAATTGCAGAATAGTATCTGCATGCGACATCCAAACTTGTGAATTTTGCGATATGCCTTTAAATAATGGACAGGTATTATCTGCAAATTTCAAACTAGCACGTCCATACTCTCTGGAGCTGGATTTACCAACCTCACCTCCAAAAAAATGGGCTAAGTATTGCGCTCCATAACAAACTCCCAATAATGGAAGTTTTCCTTTAATATCAGAAAGTTCAGGTTTCGGAGGATTTTCTTCTCTTACCGAATGGGGGCTACCACTTAATATAACGCCTTTAATATCGGGTGTTATGTCGGGTAGTTTGTTATATGGATGAATTTCGCAATAAACGTTTAATTCGCGCAGTCTGCGGGCAATTAGCTGAGTATATTGCGATCCAAAATCAAGTATTAGGATTTGTTCCAGATTCATCCGTTAAAAATACAATTTATTTCAAGCCTAAGTAGCAGCAATTGTGCCAGTTTTATGCACGTTAATATTTTTTTGCAAAAATTAAAAAAAAGCTATATTTGCAGTCCCCAATCGAGGGAATTCGGGGTGTAGCGTAGCCCGGTTATCGCGCCTGCTTTGGGAGCAGGAGGTCGCAAGTTCGAATCTTGCCACCCCGACACACAAAAGCCTTTCACAAAGTGAGAGGCTTTTGTTTTTAGTGATGATTAGTGATTATTGAGTTATGATTGAAAGGCTACTTTTGCCAGTGTTACGAGTCCTATTATTAGAATAAGCATTAAAGACAACATCTTAAATCTGTCTTGAGGCATGTAGTTTAATATTTTTTTGCCTATGTATGTGCCAATAAAGCCAATGATTAATAAAAATGGTACATAAATGAGATCATGTTTATGAATGAATCCGTTCGCAGCATATACAATCGTTCTTGAAAAGTCAACCGAAAAATCAATAAATGCTGAAGTCGCAACAAAAATACTCTTTTCAAGATTGAAGGCACTCATTGTTAAGCCTCTTATAGCTCCTCCTGTTCCTAAAAGTCCGGCTGATAAACCGGAAACTGCTCCGCCCAGAACCGAATTTGTTTTACTTGGAATTACAATGATTTCTCTTTTAATTAAAAACAACAAACTAAATCCGACTAAAAAGACCGCAAGGATAATCTCGAGAATTTCACTATTCAAGTATTTCGTAACAAACCCTCCAACAATGACAAATACAATTGATGGAATACCAAGATACAATATTAGCGTTTTATCAATTCCTGATTTGAATAACCAAATTTTGCTCAAATTGCTTGATAAATGAAAAATTGCTGTTAACCCTAAAACAGTATGAAAGTCAAAGTAGAAATTTCCAATGGGAACAAAGAACACAGATGATCCAAATCCTCCTACTGTACCAATAATTTCTGCTAGTAATGAAAAAGCAAGAAAAATATAATTGATATTATTCAATTAGAAATTTATATAAGTATTTATATGCATAATAGGTTTCTCAATTAACTAAACTTTTAAAATACCTCTAAAGCCTCTTGAGCCATAATAAGATTCTGCTGTATTGTGATAAATAAACACTCTTCCAAATCTGAAATCACCAAAAATGGCCCCGCCTAGTTTTCGAATTTCAGGTGGTGATAATAACCAGCTTGAAGTTTTTTGATCGAATGGTCCAAGTTTCTGAAAAGCATGATATTCCTCTTCAGTCATTATAGTAATTCCCATTGATGTTGCCATATCAATTGCATTGCTTTTGGGTTTGTGCTCTTTTCGTTTGTTCCAGGCATCTTTATCATAACAAAGACTCGCTCTCACTTTTGGACTTTCTGCAGCGCAATCACAAAAGATAATTTCTCCGGTTTTCTTATCTATTCCAATTACATCAGGTTCTCCGCCTGATTTTTCCATTTCATTCAATGACCATAATTTATCGGGATTCTTATCCAATTTGCTTTCCACTTTCTTCCAATCGACATCTTTATGCCGTTTCATATTCTTTTCAAAGCGAGATTTTAGGATTTGTTTTATAGCTTCTGAATCTTTTGAATTTAATTTTTTTGAAACTTTTGCTGTCATAATAATTAGATAATGAAATAAGAATTATTTAAGAAAGTCGGTTTACCTTAGGTTGTATTAACCAAACACCTACAGGATAGAACCAAAACATAATAATTTCTAAAATGTAGTCTGAAACATTAGTTTCTCTCTGCAACTCCAATGTTTTTAATGTTCTTGCAGCAAAATAGAAGCAGTAGAAAGTACAGAATAATGAAAAGAGATTAAAGGGAATCATTAAAATTATTGTTATGATAAAATTGGCAGGATTGAACCCTTCGCCGTATTCTATAGTTTCTTGGATATTATGAATGATAGACCAAACCCACACCATTACTAATATTGAAAAGACAATTGGAACGAAGAAAAATACTTTAAACAGATTAGTTTTAAGTTGTAATTCTTCAGGGATCATTTTTTGTAAGCCAATTGCTATTGACCAAATCCAGCCATAAAACAAGCCGGTAAATATTAATACAACGGCGAATAACCATTCCATATATGAAAACATAAACAATGGGTCAGGCTCTGTTCCTGAACGAATGATAGTAGAGATAGTATAAAAAGTAAATACTATCGCAAACACTAACGGCAATCCGAAAAAAAGCATAAATAAATGCCAATGTTTCGATTTTAGGAAGAAATCGGTAAAACTCATTTCAGACTAAAGATAATAATATGTATGTATTAAATTATCGGATAGTGAAATATTTATAATTAAAATAATTTTCATGTAATACAAATATTACTCTTTCAAATTATGTTCAATCCAAAGTAATTTCTCTGTATTAAAACCAAGTTGATTGGCTTTTATTAGATATTTCGTTTTTATACTGTCCGGAATTATTTTGTCTCGTCCTAAAATCCACAAATAATCTTTGGAATTCCCGCATACCAAGGCAAATCTATAATCTTTATCTAGTTCAATAACGTTGTAGCCAGCATAAAAGGGACCAAAAAAGGAAACTTTCAATTTGGCAATATTTTCAGACTCAACAAATTTTGCTTTCCCCTCAACCGTTCCCCATCTCATTTTTACTGTATTCCATCCTCTGTTTACAACTTTGATGACCCCGTTATCATTTAGAGAATATTCAGCAGTTGTGTTGTTTAAATTTCTTTCAAATCTGAAATCAAACCTGGCTATTTCATACCACTTACCTAAATATTTATTTTTTTCAAATGAATCAACGGCTTTTATTCCGGATGGAATAGAGTTGCATCCAAATAGTATGAACATAATATTTAAATTCAAAAGAAGA
>JBFWYJ010000293.1:0-4584 GCA_050186555.1 Bacteroidia bacterium | reverse complement strand
CTGAATTAATTCAGAATTAGATTTTCGCTTGTTTGAATCTACCACTGATCCATCAAAAGTATAATTTTGATTTTCAACTATCACGATATTCTCACTATAAAAAGGCAAACTGGCTCCAATGGTAATTATGGAGTTGGTTTTACTTGCAGAATCTTTTATTACTTGAACTAAATCGGCATTAACAAATTGATTATTCTTGTTTAATGCGTTGAATCCACTTTCGTTTAAACTATGATGTTGTTTCCTGTTAATCCAACATTCATATTTGTCATAAAATATTTGGATTTTTATCCATTCTTCCTGCACTTCTAACACTGTATAAGTATCTCCAAACAACAACTGGGTAACCATTTCGCTCGTGTTAGCTGGTTCGGCGCGACAAGGAATAATATTTAATGTACAGATACCGTAAGGCATGGAACGAAAATAAACAAAAATGAGATTTAAAAAACTTAACTTTATAAATAATAATAAATTAAGCCAATTCTTCTGTTATTACTTAATTCATTATCATTTTTTCAAATTCTTCTTCATTAACTAATGGAATATTTAGAGAATTAGCTTTCTTGAGTTTTTCCGGACCAATATTATCACCGGCCAGAATAAAACTTGTCTTTTTGCTTATGCTGCCTGAGTTTTTTCCACCATTTTGCTCAATCAATTCTTTTAATTTGTCTCTTGAGTATTTATTAAAAACACCGCTTATAACAATTGTTTTGCCGGCTAATTTGTCGGTATAATTATTTAATTGTGCTTCATCTATTTTAAATTTTAAGCCACATTTTTTTAGCTCATCAATCAAGTCAATATTTTCTTTTTTGGATCGAAAATCAATAATGCTGTCCGCAATGATTTCTCCAACCTCATCAATTTCCATTAATTGTTCTTTACCATACTCAAAAAGATGATCCATTGATTTTACCTTTCTTGCAATTTTCTTTGCCGTTGTTTCACCAATGTGTCTTATTCCAATCCCAAACAAAACCCTTTCAAAAGGAATTTTTTTGCTGCTTTCAATTCCATCAATAATATTCTGTGCACTTTTTTCTGCCATTCTTTCTAACGGAATTAAATCTTCCTTTTTTAAATGGTATAAATCGGAATATGACTTAATCAATCCATTATTATACAATTGTTCTATTGTTTCTGCGCCTATGCTGTCAATATTTAAAGCTTTTCTGCTAACAAAGTGTTCAATTTTTCCTTTTACTTGAGGTGGACAATTACTCTCGTTGGTGCAATAATGTAGTGCTTCACCTTCTTTACGAATTAGTTTAGAGTTGCATTCAGGGCATTTGTCAATGTATTCAAATGGTTTGGCTTCCGGATTTCGTTTGGATAAATCTATTCCTGTAATTTTGGGAATAATTTCTCCACCTTTCTCAACGAAAACAGTGTCCCCAATACGAACATCTAATTTTTGAATAATATCAGCATTATGTAGCGAAGCTCTTTTGACTGTTGTGCCTGCCAATTTCACGGGTTTTAAATTAGCTACCGGTGTAATTGCTCCGGTTCTCCCAACCTGAAAAGTGATAGATTCTAAAATTGTGGAAGCAGATTCGGCTTTAAATTTATAAGCAATGGCCCATCTTGGAGATTTAGCAGTGAAACCTAATTGCTTTTGTTTAGCGATGTCGTTAACCTTTATCACAATTCCATCAATATCATAGCCAAGGGAGTGTCTTTTTTTGTCCCAAATTTCTATAAAATCTAGTACTTCATTTATTGAGCCACATAACTTTGTGTCAGAATTGATTTTAAAACCAAGATTTTTAGCGTATTTTAATGACTCAGTATGAGTTCTGAAGTTCATGTCTGTTTCAACAATATGATATAAAAAACAATCTAACTTTCTTTTGGCAACAATTGCACTGTCCTGCATTTTCATCGTGCCACTGGCAGCATTTCTGGGATTTGCTAATGGCTCTTCACCTAACTCTTCTCTTTCTTTATTAATATCACTAAATGATTTATGAGGTAAAAAAATTTCCCCTCTTATTTCTAAAGTTTTAGGGTAATTGTTTTTTAGTTTCAATGGAATCGAACGGATGGTTTTGGCATTCATTGTAACATCATCACCCTGTGTGCCATCACCTCTGGTAACCGCTCTGACCAATATTCCATCTTCGTAAGTTAAACTAATAGAAAGACCGTCGAATTTTAACTCACAAACATATTCAATATTGACATCCGAGAATAGGTCATTACTATTTAATTCTAATCCTTCAGTTACTCTCCTGTTAAAATCAAGTAAATCTTCCGTATCATAAGAATTACTTAAAGAAAGCATGGGATGCAGATGCTTTACGGTAATAAATTCTTTAGTAATACCTCCGCCAACTCTTTGACTGGGGCTATCTGGGGTTAATAATTCCGGATATTCCTTTTCTAAATCAATCAACTGATTTAGTAATTGGTCAAATTCATAATCACTAATGCTAGGCTTATCTAAATTGTAATACTGGTGATTATGATGATTGATTTCGCTTCTAAGTTCTTCAATTCGTTTAACTATATCTATACTGGCCATCTTTCCTAAAAATGAGTAATTTTATAAATAAGCTAAAGCCAAATTTTCAACAATGCTCAAACAGAATTTTATAGGAATTTTAATGCTTTCTACCATCGAATTATTTGGTCAGAATAATCCTTCAACGAAAATTTTTGACAACATGTTAGGTGCTTGGCAAGACTTAAGAGGCGACACCATTTTTGAGGAAGTATGGAAGAAGAAAGCATCAGATGAGTATATTATAACCGGCGTTCAAACGTTGAAGAAAGACACCTTGTTTAAGGAGACTATTCATTTATTGTTTCGAGATTCTCATTGGATGTACATCGTTAAAGTGGGCAAAGCCCAACCTGTTTTATTTACTGTTGTAGATATTGATAATAATCTTTTTGAGGCGAGTAATTCAGAACACGAATATCCCTCAGCTATTTCCTATGAATATATTGATGAAAGTAATGTCAAAGTAGATTTAAAAACAAAGACATCTAAGACATTAGATTCTTTTAATCTCAAAAGGGTTAAAAAAAAGCGGGAATAAATCCCGCTTTTTCTTTAGTTTTTAATCTTAACGATTTTAAATTCTGTTCTTCTGTTTTCGGCATGTTCTTCTTCACTGCATGGTACAACCTTTTTTCCTTCGCAGAAACATTTATTGATTAGTTTCTTTTCACCGTAGCCCTTACCATAAATTCTATCTTTTCTTATGCCCTTACTAATAATATAATTGGCGCTCGATTTAGCACGTTGGTCTGAAAGTTTTAAGTTAGCTTTTGCAGAACCTCTGCAATCCGTGTGTGAGCCTAACTCAATTACCATTCCCGTGTTTTCACCCATTAGAGCCACAATTTTGTCTAATTCAACGGCAGCATCAGAACGAATGTCAGATTTACCAACGTCAAAATAAATTGGCTTTAAATCAACCAATTTACCAATATCTGTTCCGATTTTAATCTTAGACATTTTTAAATTGATACGCTCATTTAATTTTACAAATCCATCCTTGGTTACCATAATATCAAAGGCATTGGTTTTTGTGATGTATCCTTTTTTAGTCAACTTGACAATGTAACTCAAATCCTCTCCCTCCATGATTTTTCCGTAAACATGTTTAAACTGACCATTTTTATCAGTTGTAAAAACTAGAATGTCTTTATTATTAAAAGCATTTGTAAGCGTAACATTTACTTGTTCAATTGCCTTGTCTCCATCTGCTTCAGTCACAATTCCTTCTAATCCATAAATTTTCTTCTCAATCAATAAGTCCATTTTGTCTTTTGATAGATTGGCCAATTCAGATTCCGGCAATTTAACTTCTAAATTTTTGTAACCGAATTTAGCCACCTTAGTTTTGTAGTTTCTTCCGGGCACTAAATTGAATTTGACTTCTCCTTTATCATCAGTTTTTGCTTTTTGTATTTCATTTCCGCTATCATCTAAGATGGTAACATCTGTACCGGGTAATATTTCCATACTTTTATCATCTTTAACAATGAAGTTCACCGGTGTGCTTATAATGGATCTGTCGGAAACAAATGAATAGATATCATCTTTACCGGCACCCCCCGGACGATTAGATGAAAAATATCCCGACTTCATGTCGGTTGCAATTAAACCGAAGTCATCATAAGTGGTATTAATGGGATATCCGAGGTTTTGTGGTTCAAAATAGCTGTCCGTAGCCGGAACAGTATAGAAGATATCCAAGCCTCCTAGTCCAACTTTTCCATCACTACAGAAAAACAATATTTCATTATCAAATAACATTGGAAATAATTCCCTGCCTTCAGAGTTTGTAGCTTGACCTAGGTTCTCGGGCTTACTCCAATTACCACCTTCAAGGTGCGTAACCCATATGTCAGATTGTCCGATAGTACCAGGCATATTAGAAACAAAATACATCGTTTTTCCGTCATCAGTTAGAGTAGGGTGCCCACATGAATAATCATCGCTGTTAAATGGGAAATTTTGCCATTCTCCCCATTTTTCTCCTTCCAATACGCGCCAGAATATTTTTAAGTTCACTTGATTGTCGCTTCCTTTTTTTCCTTTGTGGTTGTTTATCAGGTTGT
>JBFWYJ010000292.1:0-4587 GCA_050186555.1 Bacteroidia bacterium | reverse complement strand
AACAGTTAAACAAATACCGTTGTGAGAAACACTCTGATCAATTTTTAATTCTGGGGTGATGGATGAAGAAAATGTAAAATGTTTATTAGTTCCTTCTGAATTAATATTTTCTACTTTACCAAGTGTTTCTATTATGCCTGTAAACATGACTATTTAATTAATTGTTCTACCAGTTCTGTTGTTCTGGACTTAAAGTATTCGTATTCTTTTCCTGTTGCAGGTCCGCTAAAGCCCGTATGAATTTTTACTACCCGGTGATTTTTATCTAAAAAGATAGTTGTTGGAAAAGAGATAATTTTATTCATTCCAGGGAAAACAGCTAATGCCTTGTCTTTTCCAACAAGCTCAGTTATCAAGACTTCATATCGAATATCAAATCTATTTACCAATCTGTTAACTTGTTTTTGAGCTACAGCAAAATCATCGGTTTTTTCAAATGCCAATGCAATAATCTCTAATCCTTTTGATTGATAATTCTGATATAACTCGCTTAAATACTTACTTTCATCCATACAATTGGGGCACCAACTTCCCATAATCTGAATAATAACAGGTTTATTTTTGAATTTTTCGTCTGATAATGAAATCGATTTTCCAAAGAGATTTTTAAAGCTAAAATCAATTTTCTGATTATTGTTTTCAAATTTTGAAATTTCTTCTGGGTCATTTAAAGAGGCATTTTCATTTTTAAATCCATACCAGGGCTCTTTCCAATGTTTGCCACTATAAAACCATCCCTTAAGTGTGTCGCCAATTAGGTCTGCTTCAAAAAGAAAGGCGTGAGAACCATCAAAACAAGAAAGTAATAATTTACTACCTTCTTTTACACCTTCTAAGTATCTGTAATCTCCGGTTTCAGTTAAAAAAGTACCGGTTACAAATTGACTGAGTTCAATGTGTTTGAATACTCCTATTGCTTTGTAATAATCGGAAGCGTTCTTGCTAAAATGACATTCCCATTTTCCTTGAAATACCGGATTTGGCTTTTCTTCTTTAACAATAAAGCGATTTTCATTTTTATACCAGGCTTTAAATGGAATGCTGTAATTTTTTCTGTAATGATTAATCCAAACTCCTTCTAAGGATTTACCGTTTTTCTTTAAACGAAATTCAGTATCAAAAACTGGCATTTTGAAAAACAAAGAATCTTTTGTTTGTCTTATTTCATCAACCCTTATTCTTTCCGTTGCATTTCGAATAATTAATACATACTTTTTCTTTTCTTTTTTTATTTCAAAAAGAAAGGGGATTTCTTTTTTATTGATAGTGTCAATAAGCAATGCGCCGCGATATATTCCGGTTTTTAATTTAACCGAATAGCATGTGTTGCTCAGCAATATTATTAGCGCTATGTAAAAAAATCGCTTCAATTAAATTTTTCCTTGACTCTTTGCAACCATGTTTGCTATTCTATACAACAATCTTGAGGCAACATTAGCGTCCCATTCATCATTTTCAGAAGGACAAACTTCATTGATATCAAAACCAATAATAGTTTTTCCGGAGCGCATAACTTTTTCAATTAAAAAAAGCACTTCTTCCGTTTCAAACCCTCCTGCAACAGGCGTTCCGGTATTCGGACATAATTTTGGATCTAATCCGTCAATATCAAAACTTAAATAAATTTTATCAGGCAAAGCGTTTACAATGCGATTACAAATTCTGTCAAATGAATCTCCTCTGTATTGCGTATGTTTTATGTCTCTGTCAAAAAACGTAGTAATTTTATCATTCGATTGTATCAAATCAAATTCTTCATCACAATAATCTCGGATACCAACTTGAACTAGTTTGCTTACATTTTTTACTTTTAATGCGTTAAACATGATGGAAGCATGACTAAATTCAAAACCTTCATAGGCATTTCGTAAATCTGCATGCGCATCAATTTGTAAAATACCAAAATCATTATGTACTTCGGCCAATGCTTGAATCATGCCTAAAGGAGTCGAATGATCTCCGCCAATTAAGCCTACAACTTTATTTTTTTTCAATTGCTCCAAACAAGTCGTTTTTACCCAATCATTCATTTGGAGACAGCCTTGTCGGATTTCTTCTGTAAATTTTTTAATGGATGAATTGTTTTCTAGCGTTTGGCCATTCGCCATTAATTCAATACACTCTTCAGCTTTAGAACGTAAGTCATCACTCAACGATTTTATTTCTTCATTAATAGGCAGCATGCCAATTCCCATCTTCCATGCATCCTTTACAACAGGATCAAATAAATCCACTTGGTAGGATGCTTCATAAATTGCTGCCGGGCCATCAGCTGTACCTCCACCATAACTAACTGTTACTTCCCAAGGAACCGGTACTAATACAATATCACATTCTTCGACTGAAAATGGTAAACCAAACATGCCGGCATTTTTCTGACCAATGCTGTTTGTGTCAAAACTTTTTATTTTTTGTTCTTTTGTCATTTTAAGGAGCTAATCTTTTTATCTTCCAATCAGTACCAATTTTTTCATAAACCAAACGATCGTGCAATCTGCTTTTTCTACCCTGCCAGAATTCATAATAGTTGGCGGTTAGCACCCAGCCTCCCCAAAAAGGCGGTCGCTTGATGTCTTCCGGAGTAAATTTATTTTTAAATTCTTCAACCAACTTCATTAATTCTTCTCTTGAACCAACTTCAGAACTTTGATCCGAAGCCCAAGAACCTAATTTGGATTCATAAGGACGATTATTAAAATAATTATCACTATAAGAATCATCACATTTTATAACGGTGCCTTCAACACGGATTTGACGCTGTAAATCGGGCCAAAAAAAGTTAAGGCATATATTGGGATTATATTCCATTGCTTTTGCCTTCCTACTGGTATAATTGCCATAAAACCAAATCTGATTATCCGAAAATTCGCGCAAATAAACTATTCTAGATGACGGTTTATTAAGTTCATCAACTGTAGAAAGTGTCATGGCTTGAACCTCACTAACTTGCGCATCTACAGCATTTTGCATCCACCTTTCAAACATTTTACCCGGATTAGATTCTAGGTCTTTTTCATCAAGGCTGCCTTTGGTAAAATCTTCACGAAGCTTAATCAAATGTTCTCTTAATTTATCCATGCCATAAAGGTAAGAATATAGTTTTAGCTATTGATGCCCAACCTTTTTTTGATTAAAATCGTACTTGTTATTGGAGAACGTTTAAGCTCAATTGATAATGTCAAATGCAGGTAAAATATTAGTAGCTCATCCTTTATTAAATGATTCTTTTTTTACAAGATCCGTAATCTTTATTACACAAGATACCGAGGAAGGTGCATTAGGATTTGTAACCAATTTTAAAACCCAATTTTTATTACGAGATGTAAGACCTCAAATGACGAAGGGTAATTGGCCAATCTATGAAGGCGGACCTGTTGCAAAGAACCAATTATTTTATTTACATAAGTTGGGCGATAAAATCACTAACTCTGTTCATGTTTGTGATGATATATATTTCGGAGGGGATTTTGATGAAGTGATTTACTTAATTGAACATAATGAGATAACAAAATCGCAATTAAGATTTTATGCCGGTTATAGTGGCTGGGCGCCGGAGCAACTGCAAAATGAAATTGAAAGAAATTCTTGGTTCGTTGAAGATTTTAAAAACTCAGATTTATTTGATGAGAATTATTTTGAAGCCTGGGGAAGAGCTTTATCTAGAAAAAAAGAATCACTGCGCTTATTTAGCGACATCTCATTTGGACCGTCTCTAAATTAATTTTTCTTTCTAAAAGAAATTACAACAGGAACACCACTGAAATCCCAATTTTCACGTAATTTGTTTTCCAGAAAACGTTTGTAAGATTCGTTGATATATTGCGGTAAATTGCAATAAAAAAGGAAAATATTCTCGCCTTTTACCTGACTTACGTATTTCACTTTTACAAATTTTCCTTTGATTGGTGGCGGAGAATATGCCTCTAATAAAGGCAAGAAGAATTCATTTAGTTTGCTGGTGGGAATTGATTGCTGCTTGTTGCTGTAAACTTTCATTGCAACCTCTATCACCTTTAATAAACGTTGTTTTTCAGTCACAGAAGTGAATAAAATTGGTATATCTCTAAAAGGTGCAATCCTTTCTCTAATGGCATCTTCAAATTCTTTAGAGGTTTTATGGTCTTTTTCAATCAAGTCCCATTTATTTACTACAATAACAAGACCTTTTCTGTTTTGCTCAACCAGGCTCAGAATACTAAGATCTTGCGATTCCACGCCATTTTCTGCATCTAACATTAATACACAAACATCAGAATTTTCAATGGCATTAATGGTTCTCATAACAGAGTAAAACTCCAAATCTTCGTGCACTCTGGCTTTTCTCCGCATACCAGCTGTATCAACCAACCAGAAATCATAGCCAAATTTTTGAAATCTTGTATGAATAGAGTCTCTTGTGGTACCCGCAATTGGCGTAACAATGTTTCTGTCTTCCTCCATTAATGCATTAACAAAAGAAGATTTTCCAACATTTGGTCGCCCAATAATTGAAATTCTTGGAATATCAACATCATTTAATGCACCCTCGCCTTTTGGCAGCTCTTTTACTATAGCATCAAGTAACTCGCCTGTTCCACTTCCATTCAC
>JBFWYJ010000291.1:0-4591 GCA_050186555.1 Bacteroidia bacterium | reverse complement strand
TATTCCCCAACCAAAAGTACACCAAACAGGCCATGGTATCCAGCCATGATGTAAATGCCCCATACCGAAAAATATACAGTATATCCACAACACCGCATTTACAATACCGTAAGTTGTTAAATGGGATTTGAATGCAACTCGCTTTCTTGCCATTTTCCAGAGTTGCTTATCTTTTTCATTGTCATTTGTTGCTGTCATGTTATTCTTTGTTTTTGATTTCTCCCCAACCCCTTCTCAAAAGGACTAGAAGAATATTAATTATTTCTTTGGTTTAATATATTGATTTAAAGATTTAACGTATTGTTCAAATGCTTGTATACCTGCTAAAGTAATCTTGCACATTGTCTGGGGATAATTATTCTTAAAAGATTTTTCAATTGTAATATAATTGGCGTCTTTCAACTTCTGAATTTGTACGCTCAAATTACCGGCACTGGCTCCTGTCTCTTCTTTTAAAAAAGTAAACTCTGCTTCTTTAGTTGAAATAAGCACGGAAACAATTGCTAATCGTAATTGAGAATGTAATATAGGATCAAGATCTTTAAACATTCTGTGACTTGTATTTAGAACGTAATAAATGTCCCGGAACAACATAACTTCCGAAAATTGCCAAAGCTATTATTAGCAATTGCTCCAAATCAGGAACAAAGACGGAAGCGACAGCACAAACAAATGAAAACACGCCACCAAAAACTAAAGGTTTAAATTGTAATAAACCGCCTGAAACCATGGTGGCTATACCATAAAGCAGCATAAGAAAGAAATAAGTCGTTTTGACGCCATGCGGATACATAAATATCAAGCTGATTAGCAACGCAATTCCAAATGCTGTCCATAAGTAGCCCAAATACATTCCAACATAAGAATTAGATTGGCTCTTCTTCTTCTGTTTATATCCATATATTGCGGAATAAATTCCACCTAACGGCATCAATATTATCCATGCTAAATAGCCATAATCATATCCTGTCTTTACAGTAAAATAATTAATCATTGAAGCAACAATTACCAACCATCCCCAAAAAATAAACAACACGCCATCGTCGGCAATACGATTCTTCGCACGATTAATTACCTGATTAATAATCTGCAAACTTTCTTCCGGGTTTAATATTTCCTCTTTCATAAAAACTTTTTACAAATATAAACTAGTTTATATTATAAATCTAATCTAGATTCAAACAAATTCTATATGATTGAATATAAAATAGTTAACAACTATACTTACTGCGAAAATTAATTCTTTAAGAATTTATGGGTAGTAAGAATACCTCCCTTCGAAGAGAAATGTAATAGATAAAAACCTTCTGCTAGTTTATCAATTAATATTGGCTCTGTTGTTTTAAAATTATCCTTTTCCAAAACAAGATTTCCCAGACAATCATATATTTTGAAGTTGCCAAAAACATTATTATCTGAACGAATATAAACCTTATCATGTGCAGGGTTTGGATAAATAACATTTCTTAAATCCAATTTTTCTTTCTCGCTTAAATTGGTTGGACCAATTACAACAAAAGTGATAGTTGAATCAAAGGTATTGCCTGGAGGAGAACAGTTATTGTTTGTATTTGTTAAGACACCTAAATAGTTAACCGTATATGTACCCGAGTTTAGACTACCCAATGTTAATGTATCAATTTTCGCGTCAATTATAGTTAACAAACCTAATGAATAACACCTATGGATATCAATTACATTATTTGTTTGCGCAGTATAAGATGAAACAAGATTCGCATTGCTTGTAAACTCAACTCTCGTTGCAACTTTTATAATATCTGTGGTGGTAGGGCTTGAAGGTAGAATTGTGAAGTTCTTAATGCTTTGTCCAACGCAGAGCAAGTTGATTGTAAACGCTACGAAAATTAAAATAAAATTTCTCATACTTGGATACTGACAAAAAGTATGCCAAAATATGTTAAGTCATTTTCTAACTTTTCCTGACCTTAATAATTGCTTATAGTTCTTGAAGAATGGATTTAATTTTTAAAAGCATTTCGTCTGTAAAATCATAATGTGTTACAAAACGAATGGTATACTTTCCAAAAGCAGCTGCTTTAATATTTCTGGATGCCAATTTTTGAAGGAATTCCGCTGCAGTTTGATCTTTCAAATCGAAAATAATAATGTTTGTATCAACAGGCATTACTTGCTTTACATAGGACTGTTTCTGTAACAATTCTGCAATCTGCTTCGCTTTATTATGATCTTCTTTTAGTCTTTCTATATTATTCTCAATAGCATATAATCCTGCCGCTGCCAAATAACCAACCTGCCGCATACCACCGCCAAATACCTTTCTTACTTTTCTGGCTTTCTTAATAAATTCTTCACGACCAATTAAAACCGAGCCCGCAGGTGTACCTAATCCTTTACTTAAACAAATACTTATCGAATCGAATAAGTCGCCATATTGCTTTGCTGTTTCGCCGGTTTCAACTAATGCATTAAAAATTCTGGCTCCGTCCAAATGCAGCGACATTTCCTTTTTATCGCTCAATGATTTGATTTTCTTTAACTCATTTAAATCGTAATAGCTCCCGCCTGCTTTATTTACGGTATTTTCAATACTTACCAATTTTGAACGAGTTAACCAATCATAATCTGCGTTAATCACCTCTTCAATTTGTTCTGCAGTAATTCTTCCCCTATCACCTGTAAGCAATTTAACTTGTACACCGGAATTTTTAGCTACCCCTCCCCCTTCGTATTGATAAATATGGCTATTGACATCACATATAACTTCATCTCCCGGCCTTGTGTGAACGTTAATAGCAATTTGGTTTGTCATTGTTCCGCTTGGACAAAACAAACCGGCTTCATGTCCGAACATCTGTGCCAAACGATTCTCCAATTCAATTACTGTCGGGTCTTCATTAAAAACATCATCGCCAACTTCTGCTTTCATCATCGCTTCAAGCATTTCCGGTGTTGGTTTTGTTACTGTGTCGCTTCTTAAGTCTATTATCATGTTATACCTCTCCCCCTCAATCCCCCTCCCCGAAGGGAAGGGGGAAGTGGTTTTTGTTAAATTAAACGTTCTTTCTTAAAATCATTAAGCCGTCTCTTACCGCTAAGAGTAAAGATTCTACTCTTTCGTCATTGGATGTAAAATTATTAAACTCATGTATGGCTTTCGTTTCTCTGTCACTCTCAATCGCATCAGTTATCACTTTCCCGCTCCACAAAACATTATCAGCAATAATCAAACCGCCATTTCTTACTTTATCGATAACTGCCTTATAATAATTTAAATAGTTCTTTTTATCTGCATCTATAAATACCAGATCGATATTATCTAAAAGCGTTGGAATAATTTCTAAAGCCTGCCCCTCTTTAATCTCAATTTGCTCAGCATATAAAGATTTTTCAAAGTACTGCTTTGCAAAATGGTTTGTTTCTTCATTAGGGTCTATTGTAATCAATTTCCCTTCTTTTGCTAATCCTTCAGCCAAACAAAGGGCAGAATAGCCGGTATAAGTACCAATTTCTAGTATTAACTTAGGCTGTAAAAGCTTTGAAATAAAACTCAAAAATCGTCCTTGTAAATGTCCGCTTAGCATCCTAGGCTGAGGCACCTTAAGATGCGTCTCGCGATTTAGTTGTTTTAACAAATCAGATTCCTGCTTAGTGTGTGATTCGCAATATTCGGAAAGGGCAATATCAATAAATTCCATGCTCTAATTTACGATTAATAAGTAAAAAATATGGTAAATTAGGATAATGAAAACAACGCCTGAACACGACCAAAAGATTGCAAAAATGACTTTTGCCTCAGTTTATCCTCACTATGTCAACAAAATTGAAAAGAAAGGAAGAACCAAAGAAGAGTTACATCAGGTTATCAACTGGTTGACTGGTTTTGACGATAAACAAATAAAAAGCTTAATAGATGATGGAGTCACATTTGCAACTTTTTTCAAAAAAGCAAAGCTGCATCCTCATGCCAAATTAATTACAGGAACTATTTGTGGTTACAAAATAGAAGAAATTGAAACGCCCTTAACAAAACAGGTTAGATACCTCGACAAACTTGTTGATGAGTTAGCCAAAGGAAAGAAAATGGACAAAATACTTCGCTAATTGTGAACAGGTTTGTCATTTACATTATCAAGTCATTTACCATTTTACATTTCTCCTGTATAAATAGCAATAGCCTCGATGAACCCTCAAATAATACTGTTACAGATTCTAATCAAGTTGCAACAGATATTATAACAAAAACATATATTAATGCCTTACAAGATTATATTCTTAATATTGGTGCAGAGAAAAATATACAATTTGATACCCTTTACCTGATTAACCGAAAGAATGCAGGTGAAGATAATTTTCCGGATATAAATCTTCCTCAAACAATAAATAATGTAGGTATTGTAATGCTGTCTGAAGAAGAGGCGAATACCAGTAAAAAACTTTATTATAAACAAAGAACTCCTTGTATCAATTTAATAGGATGGATAAATAAATTTGATGCGGATTTTATGTTTGTCACTTTTTTTCACGACTTTCAGTTTCAGTTTAATTATCATTTATAATATTCATATGAAGAAAATACTAAAAGTTATATTTTATACGATTAAAGAATTAC
>JBFWYJ010000290.1:0-4596 GCA_050186555.1 Bacteroidia bacterium | reverse complement strand
CTATTAATGTATTTCTGATTAACTTGTTCTGAGAGTTTGTTGACTACTGCTGAAGTTCACTTATCTCTTGCGATTTTTTTAATAACTCATTTTCTTTATTCTTTTTGTCTGTTTCATAATTGGCTGAAACATCGTTAATTTGATTGCTTTTTTCAATCTTATTCAGAGTATCTTTTAAAGCCCAAAATTGTTTGAATGTGTAAAATCCGTCTTTATAGTTATTTGAACCCGCATAAACATCAGCGAGCATTTCTAAAGCTGTTACCTTTTGTGTATTCGCCTGTATTTCGTCCGATTTTTGAATAATTAATTTTAGGGTAGACTCTGCTGCCAAATAATTTTTGGTGTTAGATTGCAATTTTGCCAGAACCAATTGAGAATTAATTAAACCAAATGCATCACCAATCTTGTATTGATAAGCAATTGCACGCTTAATGTAAGGTATAGCCTCAGGGTATCTTTTTAATTCTGAATACACCTCACCAATGTTTGAACAGATTAAAGCAATATATTGTTCTTTTTGAACTTTCTCGTAAAGCATTAATGAGCGAAGGAAATAATCCAGAGATGCTTCAATCCTTTTCTGTGTATAGGCAATCCCACCCAAATTGCTTAAAGCCCCTGCAATACCAAAATCATCCTTGAGACGTTTGAATATATTGTAGGTCAAGGTAAAGTATTCATTTGCCTTTTCCAGATTATTTTGACCCCAATAAATTAATCCAATATTGTTGTAGGAGGAAGCAACACCTGTCAGGTCATTAAGTTCTTCATCCATATTAGCAGAAGCTATATATAATTCTATGGCTTTATTATGATTTCCCTTATGATAATAGGCCGTACCCATATTATTTAATGAAGAAGAAACACCATATTTATCATTGATTTTTTTTCTTATCTCCAGGGCCTTCTCCTGATAAAAAATGGCACTATCATACAAACTTTGCACCTCATGAGAAGAAGCTAAAACATGCCATGAATCAGCTATCCCTTTTGAATACTTAATTTTTTTAGCTAATTGATATGCTGTCCTGGAAATAATTTTGGAAGTGTCCGGGTTATTGTAATTATAACGACTTGCTAATTTATTTAACGCGTCTATGCGTGAAGAGTCATTTTTACTGGATTGAATCACCTTATTAAGTGAGTCGATTAATTTGTTCTCCTGAGCTTGAACAGAACAAGTAATTAAAAAAAGAGAAATAAATAATAGAACTGCTCTCATTGAAACTAAATGTAACCAGTTATCTTTATTTTAAAAACAGTAGACTATTCTTCAAACAAGCCGCTATTCTTATTCCAGATGGATTTACCCAAATGTTTGAGGGCCTTCTGTGTTACTTCCCTACCTCTTGGTGTTCTGGTTAAATAACCTTCCTGTACCAAAAAAGGCTCGTACACTTCTTCAATTGTTCCGGATTCTTCACCAACAGCTGTGCTGATAGTATTTATTCCAACTGGACCACCTTTGAATTTATCTATGATGCATGAAAGAATTCGAATATCCATTTCATCCAGTCCGTTTTTATCTACATTTAATGCCTTTAATGCATAGGATGCTATTTCCAAATCTATCGTGCCATTCCCTTTAATCTGTGCAAAATCACGCACGCGCCTTAATAGAGCATTTGCAATTCTAGGCGTTCCCCTACTCCTCCTTGCAATTTCATAGGCTGCATCATCTTTAATAGGTACTTCCAAAATTCCGGCACTTCTTCCAACTATGTTGGTTAATACTTTACTGTCATAATAATTCAAGCGACTGTTAATGCCAAATCTTGCTCGTAACGGAGAAGTCAATAATCCACTTCTCGTCGTAGCGCCAACCAATGTAAATGGATTCAATTTAATCTGCACTGTTCTGGCATTCGGACCATTGTCTATCATGATATCGATTTTAAAATCTTCCATTGCAGAATACAAGTATTCTTCAACAACAGGAGAAAGTCGATGGATCTCATCAATAAACAAAACATCATTTGGCTCCAAATTGGTAAGCAAACCTGCTAAATCACCCGGTTTATCCAAAACCGGACCGCTGGTTGACCTCAAACTCACGCCCATATCATTGCTGATAATATGTGCTAAAGTTGTTTTCCCTAATCCCGGCGGACCATGCAGCAAAACATGATCCAAGGCCTCACCACGCTGTTTTGCCGCAGCTACAAATATGCGCAGATTATCTACTACGCTTGATTGTCCTGAAAAATCATCAAATTCAATAGGACGCAATGCTTTTTCCAGCTCACGCTCTTCCGGATTTAAATTTTCGGGACTAGGATCTAAACTTTCATTCATGGTAATAAAGCCTTAACTTTATGCTTTATCAAAATTACCACATAAAGTGACAATTGATTGCTATAAAATAGAGCAATTTTACAAATTAGTAAACAAAGCGGCCTTCATACTGCTAATAGCTGCCTTGGGTACTGCTTGTGTTAAAGATAAACCTGTTCCTGCAGAAACTGCGCCGGTGAATATTAATGGCTCAAACAAAGTTTTTATCATAAATGAAGGAAATTTTGGCAGCGGTAATGCAGGTGTCTCCATTTACGACCCAAACAATGGAAATGTTGTTGAAGATATTTATAAAAGCAAAAACGGGAATAACATAGGCGATGTTGCACAAAGCATGACAAAAATAAACGGTGACTATTATATTGTGGTTAATAACTCAGGCAAAGTAGTCATATGTGATAAAGACTTCAAACAAAAAGGTAGTATCAGTGGATTTACTTCTCCACGCTATTTGTTGCAAGTATCTAATCAAAAAGCTTACGTAAGTGATTTATATGCAAATGCCGTTAATGTAGTTAACCTAAACGATAACACAATCATCAGACAAATTCCTATTAGCAGCTGGACTGAAAAAATGGTGATGTTATATAATAAAGTTTATGTAGCTGCTCCTGAGCGTGCGTTTGTATATATTATTGACGCAAGTAGCGATCTTTTAATAGACAGTATTAATGTATCGGAAAACTGCTATGAAATTGCATTGGATAAAAATGACAATTTAATTGCATTAAGTGGTTCAGGTCAAAATGATGGGAAATTAAGTAAATACAATGCTATAAATCACCAATTCATTGAGTCAATTAATATTTCTCCCAATGCAAGTCCGCGCTCGCTCACATTAAATAAACTAAAGGACACACTATATTTTATTGGTGAAAACATTTGCATGATATCACTTTCAGACTTTTCAAATAAAAATGAAAATTTCATTTCTAAAGGCAACAAAATCTTTTACAGCATAGCGTTAAACCCAAACGATGGCCGTTTATATGTAAGCGATGCATTAGATTATGTCCAAAAATCAAACATTCATATATTCGATAAAAACGGCGTTGAAAAAGGAAGTTTTAAAGCAGGAATAAACGCCGGCAATTTTTATTTTGAGTAATCATCTTCATATCGTTTCCTTTGACGTGCCTTATCCACCAAATTATGGTGGCGTTATTGATGTTTTCTATAAACTTAAATGGTTGCATCACATTGGTATTAAAATTCACTTGCATTGTTTTCAATACGGTAGAGAAAAATCTGAAGAACTAAATAAATACTGCGAAGAAGTTATTTATTACAATCGACCAAGCGGATTAAAATATTCATTATCCAAGCTTCCCTATACCGTTGCTACTCGAAAATCAGATGAATTAAAAAAGAATCTTTTAAGAGACAACCATCCGATTCTTTTTGAAGTATTAAACACTTGTTTTCTTTTAAAGGATAAGGCATTTGCAGGACGATTAAAAATCTACCGCCACAGTAACATAGAACATGATTACTACAGAGGTCTGGCTAAGTCGGAGCCAAATTTAATTAAGCGCATCTATTTTAACCAGGAAGCAAATAAGTTACAAAAGTTTGAACCTATTATAGCAAATGCAGATTATATTCTTTCTGTAAATGAACATGACAAATCCTATTTCGAGAAGAAATACAAAAGTCCAAAAACAATTTATCTCCCTAGTTTCACCAAGTTTGAAAGCGTTATAAGCAAAACAGGAAAAGGTAATTATATTCTTTATCAAGGAAACCTGAGCATTAATGAAAATATTGACGCTGCGCTTTGGTTAATTGATAATGTATTTTGTAAAATAAATTTCTCTGTTAAAATTGCGGGATTAAATCCACCACAGAGATTGATTTCAAAAATTCAAAATCATAAAAACATTGAATTAATTGTCAATCCAAATGAAGACGAAATGAGTAGGTTGATTGAAAACGCTCATATACACGTATTATATACAGATCAAGCAACCGGTCTAAAATTGAAATTATTGAATGTATTATTTACGGGAAGACACATACTTACCAATCAAAATATGCTGGAAGGAAGTGGTATTTTCTCTCACTCCGGCTTAAGTATTTGCAATTCCGGTAATGAATTTGTTCAAAACATTGAACAAATGATGTCTGCTCAATTCGATAATGAACACATAATTGAAAGAAAAAAAGCGCTCGCTTTACACGATAATTTCACCAAAGCAGAGACGATTAATCATTTAATTTCCAAGTGGTTCAGTCAAAAAAACGGACTTTAATTAACTTTAGCTAAGTCGCTGATAATTAACACAGTTATTAACATAG
>JBFWYJ010000289.1:0-4614 GCA_050186555.1 Bacteroidia bacterium | reverse complement strand
GTGATCTTGGATGCATGTTTCTGGCTAACACAAAATAAAATACTTTTTCAAATTTCTCCACTTATAGGATCTCTAAGTGCATTTTCAATAAAGGTTTGACAAAAAACGGTATTTGTCTTTTCAGAAAAGAATTTCTTTTCAAAATCTTTTTGAAAAAATGTTTCTTCACTTTCACCACCTTCGTCATTGTCTACCATTATGGCATATCCTTTTTCGGAAAGTAGTTCAGTGGTGATATCAGTTCGTGCATCAGAAACAATTGGATTTATTAAGAAGCCATCTCTAACGCCATCCAACAATGTAAAACGGAATGTAGGATCTCCGTTTTTACAACCAAAGGTTGTGTAGGTATCCATGAGTTGACGACGCTCCCAAGCACGAGGATCTTTCTGAGATAATTTTTCAGGCTCAACATTTTTTAGATAGTCTTTAGGTGTTGCCGTAAGGCCTAATTTATAACCTACAAAATATTCAAAGACAGCTCTGGCGTTTCCTCCAATGGCCCTATGGGATTCGTCAGCAATGATTAAATCAAAGTCGGTCGGCGAAAATAGTTTTTTGTATTTATTTTGAGCGGATAAACTCTGGACTGTTGATATTACAACTTCTGCTTTCTTCCAATCATCTCGATTTTGTTTGTAAATTACAGAAGAAAAGTCATTGCTTAGATAGCGAACAAAATTCTTATGTGCCTGATCTTCAAGTTCAAGACGATCAACTAGGAATAAAATTCGTTTTGAATTGCCGGTGCGCAAGAACAATTTAATAACTCCAGCTGAAATTAAAGTTTTCCCAGTTCCAGTTGCCATTTCAAAAAGGAAACGATCTTTTCCTTCTCCAGCAGATTTTTGTAAAGCATGAATGGCCCTTAATTGATAAGGTCGAAGTATTCTCAAATTCTCATCCCAGAGATATTGCTCTCTTGTTTCTTCGTTTTGATATCGGGGATCATTTTTAAAATTTGGATTCTGTGTTAATGCAATATAATCTTCTCCAACTTTTTCTTCAGTCAGTCTTTGATTGTTAGGTGTAAATCCTTGCCGATGTTTTAATGATTCTTGCGTAGGAAATTCAGTAATGATTTCCGGATCACCTCGTTCCAAATCCCAGAAATAATGGAGATTTCCATTAGACAGAATTACAAATCTTACATTTTGAGATTGTGCATATCTTCTCGCTTGTTCTTTCCCGTCAAGCGGATTCTTTTCTTCTTTCTTTGCCTCTAAAACAACTAGAGGAAAACCTTTATCATCTAAAAGCAGAAAATCTATAAATCCCTTTTTAATCGATTCAAAATCATCACCAAATTCATCAGTAGCTTTCTTTGACAATTTAACATTCGTCTCAAGTGCGATATTAGCTTGCATATTATCTAAATCAAAAAATCTCCATCCTGCATCTTCGAGGAGTTTATTGATTTTGATTCTTGCTTTGGCTTCCTTTTGATTGGACATTTGTTTATAATAACCTTTTTATATTTACTTATAATAGCTCAATTAGTGCTTTATAACAATAGGCTTAAATATATGGAAATTTAAAGGAAAATAGTTGAAGTAGGTATTTTGGATTTAATTAAAGCTCCAAATCTCTGTCTTGATTTCTGGACTGCCTCAGCTTGGCGAGATCATGGACATTTGTTTCTAATTCAAATTCCTTTTGTCCGGAACTTAGGCCATTAATATAAGAATTGGTTGGGCTGATATTATGCAGAATTGCATCAAGGAGTTTGGGTTCATGGTTGGCAAGGATATAACCGTCATTAAATCCTTTTATGAATAGTTTTTCATTAATTTCCATCATAGATTTGGTTTGCGTTTTTTTCCAGATAAGAATTGATGGAGTCCAGATCATAGAGAATGATCTTTTTCTCAGGTTGAGAAAACCGAATTTTACCTTCGTCTCTTAACTTTTGAAGGGTAGTTTTAGACTTAATCCGGAGCTTTGACATAGCCTCTTCAGGCGATATCCATTTGTCCTGTTTTATGCCTTGTTTCTCCTTGACTTTGGCTACTACCTTATCTATAAGAGCATAAAACGCTTCATCTTCAAGGCAAATGACTTCCATGATTCAAAATTACTAAACTTTACTATAATGATGAATCATTGAAATAAAAGGCAAAATTTGTTTGACCTATGTTTAACCCAGCTAAAATTAAAAAGGTCCGGATTTCTCCGAACCTAGTACCCGGGGCGGGACTTGAACCCGCACGGCCATCACTGGCCACAGGATTTTAAGTCCTGCAATATATGTTTTTAATTGAATTAACTTGTTATTATAAAGCTGATATTTAGCATTATATGAAATTTAGTGATTCAATTTAAACCAACTTTATTCAAAAAATGTTCTACCTATGTTCTACCTTAATCAAAAACCATCATTATGGCATCAGTAAAAGTAGTGCTACGCAAGAAGCCAAATAGTGAAGCAAAATTACCTCTTTGTATTCAAATAGTAAAGGATAGAAGGAACTCTGTTTATTACATTGGTCAGTACCTAAATCCAAACGATTGGGATGCCGATAAACAGCGGGTAAAAAAATCTCACCCAAATCATCGCGAACTAAACAATCTTATATTAAAAAAACTAACCGAAGCCAACAAGAAATTATTAGAAATTGAAACGCAAAGGGAAACAGCAAGCTCCAAAGCAATCAGGAATAACATCAAATCGAAATCAACCAACAAGTTCTTTTCTCAAGCTAACATTTATTTAGAAAACTTAAAGCTAAGTGGAAAGTATAACCGATATACTGCTGACAAACCTAGAATTACACGCTTCAAAGAATTTCTCAACGGAGACGATATATCTTTTGAAGAAATTACCGTAACTCTTCTTAACAAGTTCAAAGCATATTTGAAGGGGACAAGAAAAATATCAGATCGGACAATTGTGAATCACCTTATAGTTATTCGTTCCGTTTTCAGTCAGGCAATAAAGGATAATTTAATAGAATCAAAATACTACCCTTTTGGAAAGGACAAAGTACAAATTAAATTTCCAGACTCACTAAAAGTTGGGTTGTCAGAAGAAGAAGTGAAAATTCTTGAAAACACTCAATTAGAAAAAAGCCCATCACTTGATCATGCCAGAAATTTATGGCTTGTTTCTTTCTATTTTGCCGGAATTCGTGTTTCTGACATACTTCGATTGAAATGGTCGGATTTTCCAAATGGTAGACTTCATTATAGTATGGGGAAAAATTCAAAAGCCGGATCGCTTATGATTCCTGAAAAAGCAACACTAATTTTAGAGCAGTATCAGAAGGCTAGGGACAAAACAGACCTTGTTTTTCCATATTTAAAAAACACGGAAAATTTTACCGATTCATTTGATTTGCAAAGAAAGATAAAAAATGCAACTAAAACAATAGACGAAGCTTTGCAAAAGGTCGCATCAATTGGAGGTATTAATAAAAAACTTACCATGCATATTGCTCGACATACTTTTGGAAATTTATCAGGAGATAAAATACCTATTCAAATGCTTCAAAAACTATATAGACATACATCAATAACTACTACGATTGGGTACCAATCGAATTTTGTTCATAAGGATACTGATGAAGCATTGAATGTTGTGTTAAATTATTAAAATACATACACCGCCTTGTTAAGAACAATGTAGAGCAACTTGCTTACTATGGTATATACTTTGAAATAGTTTCAGTGTTTATTATTTTTAATATATCATCAATTTCTGAATCCTTTCTATAATACGCCCAATCCAAATGAATTCCTTCTGATTTTTTTAATTCAGCTTTTATTGAAGGCTTAGATGCACCATCAATAATTATTTTTATCAAAAATTGATCCACATTACTTTGTGCTTCCAATGGTATTATGGATTCATTATATGATTGGATGGTAAATCTACCAGCTTGCCGAGCCACTCGCATCATTCCATCATGCTCCTTAAATTGTTCATCTAATAGAAAACCATGATTAATAAGTAATGTGCTTTCTACATTATTGGGATGAATTGAAAAGTAATTGGTATTTCCAGCAGAACTGTATCTCCATACTTTAGGACATAGAAAGATCCAAAGAGCTCCATCCGATTCAAAATGGTCTTCTACTGCAAACATTAAAGCTATTCTCCAATTTATACTCCAGTCAAGTAATCTTGTTTTCAGACCTAAATGTTGCGCTTGAAAAGCTAATTTCCATTTCAATTCGAAGCTCCGATCCTTATGTAATTGTGAAAGTTCTAAAGCTTGCAATTTTTGTGGTAAAAATTCCGAATCAAATCTAGATTGAAGTTCATTGTCAATCTGACTAATAATCGTGGGATTATCAGATAATCTACTAAGTCCTGACAGCAATTTGTAAGCTTCCAGCGAATGTCCTCGATAAAATTCAAAATACTCAATTCCGGTATTTTTAACCATTTGAACCGTTTCAATTATTGGCATTAATTCTGAAATAGAATGAACACGGCTACCCTCGTATATATCCTTTAGTTGTTTAGGATGTTGAAATTTCATTTTTTTATTTTAAATATTTAGAAGGAATTATTTTTTAATAAGAATTCAACTTTCTTTGTAATATCATTGGCTTGCTGAAGTTTTACAGCCAATTTTGGAATATTAACACCGAATCCACACATGAATGAGT